>JAJFGM010000455.1 GCA_021776145.1 Kiloniellaceae bacterium
CTTGATGGCAATGTGTTCTTTGTTGGTGTCGATGACAAAGAGCAGATCGGGGAGGCCACCCATTTCCTTGATACCGCCCAGCGCGCGCTCCAGCTTATCGCGTTCACGGGTAAGATTGAGCAGTTCGCGTTTGGTCAGGCCGCTCTCTTCGGCGGTAAGACGCTCGTCAACCGTGCGCAGACGCTTGATCGAATTCGAAATCGTCTTCCAATTCGTCAACATGCCACCGAGCCAACGGTGGTTGACGTAATATTGGCCACAGCGCTTAGCGGCCTCGGCAATCTGGTCGCTGGCCTGACGCTTGGTTCCGACGAAAAGCACGCGCCCGCCACCTGAAACGACGTCACGAATGGTCTCAAGGCTGCGGTGCAGCAGTGGAACCGTCTGTTGCAGGTCTATGATGTGGATGCCGTTGCGGACCCCGAAAATATACGGGGACATTTTGGGGTTCCAACGTCGTGTGGTGTGTCCGAAATGCACGCCAGCCTCAAGCAGCTGACGCATGGAAAAGCTCGGAATCGCCATAATTTTTCTCCGGTTCGACCACCGCAGGCCTGTCATTCGGGGGGTCCCGAACACCGGAGCGACACCAGGGATTTCTCCCCTGATGGCCGCATTGCCCGCGTGTGAGGTTACAATCGGGCGCGGTGTACCCCTGCGCCACCGCAATAGCAAGCAAAAATGCCGTGTTTCGCGTCACTTGCACCGCAGGTGCGGGATTCAGACGTCTTCCATGAGAAGGCCCGGAATGGCCTTTATGGCCCGGCGCACGGCCGGTGAGAGCGCGTAACCCTGCGCTAACTCGAGCTCGACTTCCTGGCCGGCGGACAGATCGAGGACCAGCGAGACCCTGCCGCGGCCGCGGCCCTCGCGTTCGAGCAGGCTTTTGAGGCTGTCGAGCGGCACAGGATCCTCCAGGAAGAGCCGCAGACCGGCCGCTGTCTTGGCAACAGCTTGATCCAACGGGCTGATGTCCTGGGCCGTCAGGCGCGGTTCTTCTCCACCATCGCGGTTCTCGACTGTCACGCTGATAAGCAACGGACCGCCAGAGTCCATAATCTCGCGGCTGCGGCTGAGGGTCTCGGAGAAGAGCGTCACCTCGAAGATCCCGCTGACATCGGAAAACTGTACAAAGGCCATACGATTGCCCTTGCGACTGGTGAGTTCACGTTTTCCTACTACGATTCCGGCCAGTTTCCGCCGTCCCTCGGTTGGATTGCGCATCAGTTCGGCACTGCTTACGACCCGCAGGCGCTCCAGCGGTTTTTCGTACGCGTCCAGTGGGTGTGCCGAGAGATAGAATCCAATGGCAGCGAACTCTCGCTGCAGTCGTTCCATGGATGGCCAGTCCGGAACCTGGGCCAGATTTAGGTCAATCTCCGGAGCTCCGCTCTCGCCGGCAAAAAGGCTGGTCTGCGCGCTTTCGCGTTCATTCGCCAAAACGGCCGCCATGCGCACAATGCTGTCCGCCGAGGCGAAGACCTGGTGGCGATTGTTATTGAGTGCATCGAAAGCGCCGGCGCAGGCCAAATTCTCGATTTGGCGTTTGTTGACGTTGCGGGCATCGAGCCGACCGGCGAAGGCCGAAACATCTCTGAAAGGGCCATTTTGGCCACGCTCGGCGACCAACGCGCGCATGGCGGCGGCACCGACATTCTTCACCGCCGCCAAGGCGTAACGGATGGCCAAGGTGTCGTCGGCAGCGCGCTCGACACTAAAGACCGGCAGAGAATGATTTACGTCCGGAGGCAGCAAGGAAATCCGCAGGCGCTGCAATTCCTGCCGAAAAACGTTGAGTTTATCCGTGTTGCCAAGGTCATAGGTCATCGACGCGGCGAGAAACTCGACGGGGTAGTTGGCCTTCAGATAGGCGGTCTGATAGGCGACCAGGGCGTAGGCGGCGGCGTGGCTCTTATTGAAACCATAACCGGCGAACTTGTTGACCTGGTCGAAGATGTCCGAGGCCTTGGCCTGGGGCACGCCGCGCTCGGTCGCGCCTTCCACAAAGTGCTGTCGTTGGGCATCCATTTCGGCCTGAATCTTCTTGCCCATGGCGCGCCGCAGCAGGTCGGCCCCGCCGAGGGAATAACCGGCCAGCTCCTGCGCGATCTGCATGACCTGTTCCTGGTAGATCATGATGCCGTAGGTTTCCTTGAGGATCCCTTCCAGGCTGGGATAGAGGTAGTCCGGCTCTTCCTCGCCGTGCTTGCGCTTGATGTAGCTGGGAATATTGTCCATTGGACCAGGCCGGTAGAGCGCCACCACGGCAATGATATCCTCGAAGCGGTCGGCCTTGAGCCGCCGCAGCACGTCGCGCATACCCGAGGATTCCAACTGGAACACCCCGACCGTTTCGGCCCGCGCCAACATCTCGAAAGTAAGGCTGTCGTCGAGGGGGATATCCTCGATATCGATCGCGATGCCCCGCTGGGCAAGAAGTTCGCAGGCATGCGCCAAGACCGTCAGCGTCTTGAGACCGAGGAAATCGAACTTCACCAGACCGGCCTGTTCGACGTATTTCATATTGAACTGGGTCACCGGCATGTCCGAGCGCGGGTCACGGTAGAGCGGCACCAGTTGTTCCAAGGGTCGGTCGCCAATGACGACACCGGCGGCGTGGGTCGAGGCATGGCGATAGAGCCCCTCGATTCC
>JAJFGM010000456.1 GCA_021776145.1 Kiloniellaceae bacterium
CCAGAAGTTCGCTGTGCATGCAGGATCGACCTTTCCGTTCGCGCGTACCGCCACTATCCCTACGGCTCGATCTGGTAGAAGTCACCGCTTTCCAACGCGGTCAAGCGTCGCAGGTCGTCGCGCAGGGCGGCCTCGTCGTCCGCCAGGAGGGTCACCAGTCCAGCAACCGCTGGCGCCGCTTCACCCGGTTTGGCGGAAATCGAAAAGCTGCGCAGACTCGCCAGGACCTCGATGCGCTCGACTCCCTTGAGCGAACGCAGGAGACCCCTGCGCGGCGGGCGCAGAAAATAGTTCGCCGCCCACTTGCTCAGCTTTTTCGGGGGGCTGGAATTAGCGACACCGGTGCCGAGATAGCAGGCCAGTGTCAGATCGAGCTGACAGGGGCCGCCGCACAGGCGGCTCAAATAGCTATTGCTGCCGGCCGCCATGCGGGCACCAACCTCGATCAGGTAGAGTTGCTCGCCGACCAGCATGATTTCGCAGTGCGCCGGCCCATGGCGAATGCCCAGTTGATCCAATGCGATGCGCGCGAAACCCGCCAGCCGCTCCTGCAGCGCACCGTCGTATGGCATCAGTTCGATGTAGTTGTAACAGACGAAGGCGTCGTTGCCGGGACCGCGCCCGTAGCGCCAATAAGCCGCGACCTCGTGGCGGCGGGCGAAACTGACGCTGTCGACGACGAATTCCTCGCCATCCAAATAGGCCTGCAGCAGGACCTTGTCATTGATCCGCCCGAGGATGTCCGGTGCCGTGGTCAAGGCACGGAAAGCGGCTTCGATTTCGCTCTCGCTGCGGCAGAGGTTCACCCCGTCGGAGGCGACGCTGGACAGCGGTTTGACGATGACCGGCCAATCGAGGTGGCGGGCGCGCCACGCCACAAGTTTCGCCAAGTCGGCGAAAACGGCTTGCCGCGGCGTCCGCAGGCCGCCGCGCGCGGCCGCCACGGCCATGCGGAACTTGTCGCGCCGGGCCGGCGAGGACTCAAGGCCGTTCGAGGTCTCCAGCTTCAGATCGGCGCTCAATGCATCGCTCAGCGCCACGCCGCTTTCGGCCCCGGCGATAACGCTGTCGACGCCACACTTCCTTAGGGCCGCCACCGTTTGCACTAGATCGCCACTGTGAACGACAACCTTGGCGAAGTCAGTCGGACGATAGGACGAGAGAAAGATCGGCGGCAGCGGATCCTGGCTGAGAACCGCGATACAACGGCATCCGGCTTTCGTGAGTTCCGGCGCCAGCAGCGCGCCGGAAGAGACCGGATCAACCACGGCAAGTGTCCGCTCAGCCATTGTCGCCAGTCTTTCGGGGGGAATTGCCGGCGACCGCCGAGCGGTCGAGCGTCAGCAGAAAGTTCTCGAAGTCGCGGCTGTCGATGCCGGCATGAAAGGCCTCCGCCGCGCGCTTCGACTGCTCGGCGCAGTGCCGATAATGGCCCTCGTCGTCGAGCAGCCGGCGCAAGGCTTCGGCCCAGGGCGCGATATTCTGTGGCGGACTCTCGTATCCAGCGCTGCCAATCTCGGCCGGGCGCACCGGCAAGAGATAGTCGACACCGAGCTTGGCTTCAGGCAGACCGCCGATATCACTGGCAAGGACAGGAATGCCGCGCAGCATGGCCTCGACGACGATGTAACCGAAGGTCTCGGGCCAGAGCGACGGGACCAGGACTACGCGGCTGCGTCGAAGGATGTCTTCAATATCGTCTCGTGGCGCCAGGCAAGTGACGTTCGCCTCGGCCTCGAGAGCCGCCGCGACCGTCGCTGTCGCGCCCCAGGTCGGCACCGCGGCGAAAGCGACATCGCGGAAACGGCGCACCAATTCGAGGAAGATCGGCAGGCCTTTTTCGATGCAGGGATTGATCAGCGTGACGAATTCCGCCTGCCGATCGGCCAGCATGGGAAAGGGACCTGGACCATAGACCGGCAAGCGCAACAGCGTTGCCTCGAGGCCGCCGTGCACGCGGACATAGTCCTGCAGAAAACGGCTGATGACGGCAACGCCGGCAGCCTTGCGGATCAAGCCGGCATGCTGCGGATCGGCGCCGCGCGACAAGGGGCCAAAGGGCAGATTGCTCAAGGTCTGCAACAGCAGAACGACACGCTGCGGAAAGGCGCCCATTGCGGCCTGCATCATATCTCGGCGCTTGTCCTCGGGGATGAGGATCCAGTCCGGCCGCAGTTCCATCAGCCGCTTGCCGACCCAATCGCGCCGCGCCGCGCCCGGCGGCGCTTTCAGCGCCTCGACCTCGACACCCGCATGCCTGTAGTGAAAGACCGCGCCGTCGCCGCGCGGATCGCCGATGCCGCGGGCACGCAGTGTGGCGAGGAAACCCGGCACGTCGGTCGGGCCCGCCTGGGCAACCGAGACCAGCGCCGGCGCGATGACGTGACAGTCATGGCCGCGCCGCGCCAGGCCCTCCAGCAACAGGCGGCAGGCCTTGATGCCGCCGCCGTAAGACGGCAGGTAAATTTCATCAAGGAGCAAGAGAATACGCACGCAGGCTCCGATGTCGGTCGAAGAAAAGCAACGCCCGGCGGCGGGGCTTGCTCGGAAACACCGCCAGGAAAATCAGTAGATGCGTTCCTGTCGCCCGCGCGGGACTTTCTGAACGATTGCCGTGCCGTAGCGCAACGGGAAATTCACCAGGCGGTAGTCGCCGGCGGCGGCGATTTCCTCGACCAGTTGCGGCACACCGCAGGGTTCGCGGTAATTGACGGTGTCATGCAGCGTGATGATCCCGTTTTCGGCGACCAGATTGGTATAGAGATCCCAATCCTTCTTGACCCCGTCGTAGTTGTGGTCGGCATCGATGTGCAGGTAGTCGATGGCGATATCCCGCGGAACGAAGTACTCCTCATAGGCCTTCTCGGTAAATTCGATGATCACCTCGATCTCGGGGTAGTTGCGGCGGAACAAGGACTGTGGATCGGTCCAGGTTGGCGCGCCCCAAAACTTGCGGTCCTGCGGCACCAGTTCGTCGGCATCGACCAGATAGGTGATGCTGTCGGAAATCGCCAGGTCGCGCTGCGCCTGGCGCATGAGGCGCGGCACGAATCCGCCACCGGAGCCGAGGCAGACACAGGTCTTGGCGCGATAGGCATAGGCCAGGGCGTAATAAAGGATACCGGCCGCCAGGTCCTCGGAATCGGCGGCGGACCCGTGGCTGTCGGACCAGCGGTCGCCGGCGGTGACGAAGTTGGTGACGAATGTTTTGTCGATGAGAGATCCGGCTGACATCAGGTCCTCTTTGACTGTTGGGCCGCGGTCTTCTGGCGGCAGCGTCGATCAGGGGCGTCGATCATGCAGTTCGGCATGGAACTCGCTGTCCCTTAGTGAATTGTCCAGGTCCTCGAAATTGGCGATCACGTCGCGTAGATCCGACGAATTCTGCTTGCGGCTGGCAGCCCGCAATGGCGCTTCCGCCGGGACCGTCAGACCGAGGAACGCGAGCAGGCGGCGCTGCCGCTCGGGATCGAAGAGTTCTTCGTAGTCGAGCTCAAGGCAGGTCTGCGCCGTCGCCGCGAGCCGCGCGCGGATGCCTTCGTAGAAGGCGGCGTTGAGATCGGCATGCACGCTCAGCGTTTCCGGCTCGATGCTCACCTTGGTGCAAGGCGCGGCGACCGCCTCGCCGTCGTAAAGCTCCCAAAGCCCCCGGGCCTCGGCGACCAACTCCGAGGCCAGTGTCTTGACGCGGTTGCGACGGCGCAGGACGATTTTGTGAATGTCCGGATCATCTACGACGAGGTTCAAGACCTTTTCGTCTTGGCCACGCGTGAACTTGAAACCAACGCAGGTATGTCCCAAACCGCCGCGCCAAACATCGGCGAGGAAACCTTCGGGGTCCGCTTCGCGCCGTGTCATGCCGCCGAAGTCAATCCCGCTGCCGCGCTGCGGCAAGGCGACGAAGACCCCTTGCGGATTGAAAAGCTCGTGGTGGCAAAGCACCGCGGGGTGCGACTGCAACAGCGTGCACAGGAGGTTGCTGCCGCTGCGCGGCACGGCGAGGATAACAAAACGTGTCATGCTTCGACCGCGGCGGGCGTGATCAGCGGGCTGGGCACCAGCCGTTGACGCATGCCGCGCAGTTCCCCCACGACCCGCAGATCGCTCGGTCGCACCAGGTAGGCGCCACCGTCGTAGGAAACCGCGATCAAATGGTCGCCCGCACGGCTCAGCGACGAGATGCCATTCTCGGCGATGCAGCGGCTGACGACGGTGTCGCCGCGCCAATCGAAGCGCGTCAGACTGCCCCAATAGTTGCTGACGATGACGCTGTCGGAATCGAAGAAACACACCGCCTTGGGCGAGCGCCGCCCAAGGGAAAAAGACCGCAGCAGCCGGCCCTCGGACAGGTCGTAGACATTCATGGTGAAATCGCGCGAGACACTGGCGATGAGCTTGCCGCTGGGATCGATGTCGACGTCGTCGACGATCGCCAGATGGCCCGGAAAATCGTGCAGGATCTCGCCCGCGAAGTTCCATGATCGCAGGCTGCCGCCGGCGCAGCAACTGACGCCGCGCCGATCTTCCGGATGCAGGCGCAACGCCTTGACCGCGCCATCGTGCGGCCTGGCGCGCGACAGGATCTCCGCTTCCGGGCCTATGCACACCACGGCGCCGCTGTAGCAGGCCGCGAAAATCTGTCCTTCGCAACCGCGACTCTGCGCCACCCGCAAACAATTGATCGGACCTTCGCCAAGGGGCAGTTCCCAGCGCGGCCGCAAGCTGCCGTCCAACTTGTCGAAAAGAACAACTTTCTGATCGTGGCATCCCGCCGCCACCAGACCATGTTTGTCGTCGAGGACGACAGCATTGGCGAGAACCGGTCCCGTCGTCGGTTCGGCGTCGCTGAGCCAGGTCGCATTCGCTGCTTGGAAGTGCCCGAGGCGTACCCGGCCATCGTCGCTGACGGTTGCGAATTCGCCCGCCGCGTTGGCCGAAACATCGTTGAGGCAGGCATTGCCCGCGCCTCGCTCGCCGAGTTCGCCCAGGCAGCGTCCGGACCGGCTGTCCCAGTGCAGAACGGTTCCATCGAATGTTCCGGCGATAATTTCGGCGCCATCGGGTGACCAATTGATCGAACGCTCCCAGGTCGTCGGGCGGCTATCGAGTTCGGCCTTGAGGTCGAGGCTCTCGGCGTCCCACACAAGCAGGCGTTGATCGTAGGCCGCAGAGAGGATATCGCCGCTGACCGGCGAAACGGCGACGCGCTTGATGCCCGAGGCATGCGCCGCTATTTCGGCCACGGACTTGCCGGAATCGAGAGCGAAGATGCGAACAACACCGTCGTCGCATCCGAGCACGGCACGCCGGTGGATCGGATCGACCGCGCAACTGTCGGTCTCCTGGTCGAAGGGTCCCCAGGTTCGCAATAACTCCCCGCTGCGCAGGTCCCAAACCCGCAATGTCATGTCGTCGCCAGAGGTGAAAATCTGATCGCCGACGCAATTGACCGACAGCACATCCTTCTCGTGTCCCTCGATGGCACGCAACACGGCGCCACTGTCGAGGTCCCAAACCAGAATCCGGCAATCGCGCGAAACCGATACGCCGAGGTGGTCGTCGACGAAGGCAAAGTCCTCGACGTCATCGCTGTGTGCGATCAGACGCCTGGCCAGGGAACCGCGGCCGAGGTCCCAGATATTCACCGAATAGTCCGATGACGACGAGGCCGCCAGGCTGCCGGCCGCGTTGACGGTGATCTTGTTGGCCAAATGATCGTGGTAGCCAAGCAACTCGACCGCGCCGCTGCCGAAATCGAAACGCGCGACAGCGCCGTCATAGGCCGAGCTGACAACAGCCCGGCTGCCCGGAATTCCGGCGACCGCCGTGACCGGTCCGCGATGGCGGACGAATTCGCGCGTCGCGCCTCCCACTCGATTTGCGGGACTGAGAGTCGTCATCGCCTAGGCCCCCTCACCGGGAAGGCCGCCAAACGGGCCAAATTTTCCGCAACGCTCGGGCATCACATGCGCACCGCGTGACGGCTGGACATGCCGCGATCGAGTTCACCAGCCGCGGTCGCGCTATAGGTTGCCCAATAGTCCGCGGCCTGCACGCAATTGACATTGCGGTTGTTGAAGTCGGCGCCATAGAGATGCAGCGCCGGCGCCGCCGAGGCGAGCGCGCGGCTGAAGGATTCGTAGCGTGTCCGGCGTTCCGCGAAGCTCATGTGCCAGTTCGCCTGAAATGTGAAAAAGGCGTTGGAGAACCACATCACCGCGTTGCGTTCGTCGCGCACGTCCACCAGCAGGGCTTCCGGCGTCTGCAGAAGGTCGCAGTGGATATAGCTGTGCTCCAGTTCGCGATAGTCCCGCCACTGCGCGGCAAAGTTTTCGCCGCCGCCCCAACGCGCCAGTTCGCGGTTCCAAATGCCTTGCAGCTCGTCGCGGCTGACGGTTTCCGGCGTCGCGCCTTGCCACAATTGGTAAAAGGTCCGAGGGTGCGGAAATTTCTCGAAGAGATGCAAGGCGAAGTCGACAAAATCGCGCCCGTCCCAAACCTCGACCAGTTCACGGCGCACTTCCAGGGCCCGGCGGCTGTAGTCGAAAAAGACGATCCGGGTTGTCGCGTCAAGTCCATGCGTCGCGAGGATGCGATTGGGCTTGAAGCCCGCCGCCACGCTGTAGAGCGAGGTCACCGGTCCGTCGTGGTCCGGCGGCGGGCTTTCGACGTCGTCATAGGGCTCGATGTTCCACAAAAAAACGCCGTGACGCGAGTTCTGCGTCTGCAGGTACACGGATTCGAGAAATTCGGCCTGTTCCGCACTCAAGCCGCGGCGCGCCGCCGGGTCGCCGAAGCGGCCGATGTCCGACTTGGCGAAGCCCGCGAAGGCCTTTTGCTGGGCCGCGTTGCGCGGTGCCAGATCGGCCAGATAGCCGGTCAACCGCGGCGGCAGGGCAAAGGGGCTGAAGCCAGCCCTCAGGCTCGCCGCGAGCAGCCCAGAACCGGCAGCGGCGCCGTCAAGCCGCTCATCGCCGTCGGGATCCAGGCGTTCGGTTCCGTCACCATCGCGGTTCAGGGTCACCCGCGGGGGGACATGGCCCGGCGGCGGGCTGTCTTGGAACGGCGGGCGGCCCAAGGCCTCGTAACGTTGCAGATCGACGATCATCACCCCGCCGCCGAGCCGATAGCCAGCCTCTGTCAGGTCGAGACGGCCAGCGACAAGGAAGTGCCGCACAGTCACCCAGGCCATGACGTCTGTCATGAAATCGCCGCCATCGTCGCGGTCCGCCTGCCAGAATTCCTTGATCACCCAGCCGCTGGTCAGAACGACACAGTAGCGCACCGTCGAGGCGCAGGCCCGCGCCAGGATGGCATCGACCGAGCGTTCTTCGATGATCTCGCCGCGATAGCCGAATCGGGTCCAGGCCAAAGTCAGCTCGCGGTAGGTCGGACGCAATTCCGGCAGCACGGCCTCTAGCGGAGCATCCAGCAGTCCGAACAGGAGGCCGTCAGCGGGCATGGCCATTCAACTCTATCCGGCCCTGCAGGACGACATCTTCCCCGACCTGTCCCCAACAACGCTCGACAATGCGCGAACAGAGCGCGGCGGCCTGGCCGTTGCTCGCCTCGAGGGCCGGCATGCCGCTGAGGAACTGCGGTGAAATGGTCACCACCAACTGGTCGGCAAGCTGATCGGCCAGGGTGCTTGTGATAATTGCCGCGCCGCCCTCGACCATGACAGAGGCAATGCCGAGCTGCCGCAACTCGGCAAAGAGGCGCGGGAGTTCGACGAAACCGTCGGCGCGCGCCGGCAGGAACAGAACTTCCGCGCCCATCTCGCGCAGGCGGTTCGCCTTGTCGCGGTCGGCCTGATCGGTGGTCGCGATGATCGGCGCCTTGCCGTCGGATCGAAGCAGACGACAGTCGGCCGGAATGCTCAGCCGCGAATCGACGATCACCGGCCGCGGACTCTCGCCCGACACAAGACGCACCGTCAAACGCGGGTCGTCGCTGAGGACCGTGTTCACGCCGACCAGAATGGCATCGTGAATGCGCCGCAGGCGGTGGGTGAATTCCATGGATTTGGGGCAGCTGATTTGTGCCGGCTTGCCGGCCTCGCCGGTGATGCAGCCGTCCAGGCTCTGTGCGAAAGCGAGCGTTACGTGCGGCAGCGCGGAGGCTCCGTTAAGCTTGGGCCGTTCGAGGATAGCGCGCACCGCAGCCAGAATCTGCCGGCCGCTGCCATCCGTCCCAGTTGCGTCCCACTGCTCGTTCATCGCCTGGTTTGAGGCCCCCGATCGATCCGAGTTCAAAAAAGGTGCGCGAGTTTCTTACGCTTGGTCGTCAAGTATGCATCGTTCACGGGATTCGCTGGAATGTGCAGGGGAACCCGGTCGACAATCTGAATGCCATGCTTCCTCAGTGCCTCCATTTTCTTCGGATTGTTGGTCAACAGCCTGACCGAACGAATATCCAGGGCATGCAGGATCTGCGCGGCGACGGCATAGCTGCGTGAATCTATGGGCAATCCCAACTCGACATTCGCCTCCACCGTATCCAGGCCGCCATCCTGCAAAGCATAGGCTTCGATCTTCTTGAACAGACCGATTCCCCTGCCTTCCTGACGAAGGTATATCAGAACACCGAC
>JAJFGM010000457.1 GCA_021776145.1 Kiloniellaceae bacterium
CGGCATTTCATGCAGATAGACCTCCGACGCGCCGGCCTTCATGTCCGGTTCGAAGGCGGCATAGCGGCCGCGCACGGCTTCCCAATAGTCGGAGAACTCGCGAATCGTCGCCGGGTCCAGGCCGGTCTCGCGGTCGGTGAAACGCAGAGCCTCGACGATCGAGCCCATGTTGGGCTGCGATGTCATGCCGGAAAAGCTGTCCATCGCCGTGTCGACGGCGTCGGCGCCGGCTTCGGCGGCGGCGAGGACCGAGGCCGCGGCGATGCCCGAGGTGTCGTGGGTATGAAAGTGAATCGGTAGGCCGGTTTCCGCCTTGAGGGTCTTGATCAGAAGCCGCGCCGCCGCCGGCTTGACCAGCCCGGCCATGTCCTTGAGGCCGAGGATATGAGTGCCGGCGGCCTTCAGCTCCAGTGCCATCGTGACGTAGTAGTCGAGGTCGTAGGTCGAGCGTGCCGGGTCGAGCACGTCGCCGGTATAGCAGATCGAGGCCTCGCAGATCTTCCCACTTTCCAGGATGGCATCGATCGAGACGCGCATGTTCTCGACCCAGTTGAGGCTGTCGAAGACGCGGAAGAGGTCGATGCCGCGCGTGGCCGCATGGGCGATGAAACCCTGCACGACGTTGTCGGGATAGCTGGTGTAGCCGACGCCATTGGAGCCGCGCACCAGGCACTGCAGCAGCAGATTGGGCATGGCCCGGCGCAGGCCTTCGAGGCGTTCCCAAGGGCATTCCTGCAAAAAGCGCATGGCGACGTCGAAGGTTGCGCCGCCCCAACATTCGATGCTGAAGAGCTGCGACAGGCGCCGGGCATAGGCCGGCGCGACCGCCTGCATGTCGTAACTGCGCATGCGGGTGGCCAGCAGCGACTGGTGCGCATCGCGCATGGTGGTGTCGGTGATCTGCAGCCGCTCCTGGGCGAGCAGCCAGTCCGCCACCGCGGCCGCGCCCTGACCGTCGAGAATGGCCTTGGCGGCCAGCGGCGCTGCCGCGCCGCACTCGGAACTGGGCGGCGCTGCCGCGTCGCGTTCGGAGGCGGGCGCTGCCGCGCCGCGCTTGTAGGCGGGCACCACGGGGAGCGGGGCGTGCGGCGCCGGTTCGGGCCGGCCGAGCACTTCCGGGTTGCCGTTCAGCGAAACGTCGGCGATGTAGCGCAACAGCCGCGTGGCGCGGTCGCGGCGCTTGGGGAACGCGAAGAGTTCGGGCGTTTCGTCGATGAAGCGCGTGGTGTAGCTGGCGGCGCGAAAGGCCGGGTGATTGATCAGATTCTCGACGAAGGCCAGGTTGGTGGCGACGCCGCGGATGC
This sequence comes from Kiloniellaceae bacterium, assembly GCA_021776145.1. Classification (GTDB taxonomy): domain Bacteria; phylum Pseudomonadota; class Alphaproteobacteria; order Kiloniellales; family Kiloniellaceae; genus JAJFGM01. The sequence continues at coordinate 1,305 of JAJFGM010000457.1, forward strand.
GGATCTCGCGCAGCGCCCGGTCCATGCGGGCGATGGCCTCGTCGGGGCTCTGCGCCCAGGCCGTGACCTTTTCCAGCAGCGAGTCGTAGTAGCGGGTAATGACGGCGCCGGAATAGGCGGTGCCGCCATCGAGGCGGATGCCGAAGCCGGTGGCGCCGCGATAGGCGGTGATGCGGCCATAGTCGGGGACGACGCTGTTATCCGGATCCTCGGTCGTGACACGGCACTGCAGGGCGTGGCCGTTGAGCCAGATCTCGTCCTGCGGCGGCACGCCCGACGCCGCGACGTCGCCGATCCTGGCGCCCTGGGCGATGCGGATCTGCGCCTTGACGATGTCGATGCCGGTGACCTCTTCGGTCACCGTGTGCTCGACCTGGATACGCGGGTTGACCTCGATGAAATAGAAGGCGCCGCTGTCGACGTCCATCAGGAACTCGGCCGTGCCGGCATTGACGTAGTCGGCGGCGCGGGCCAGCTTGACGGCACTCTCGCAGAGGCTTTCGCGCTGGGCCCGGTCGAGGTAGGGGGCCGGCGCGCGTTCCACGACTTTCTGATTGCGACGCTGCACCGAACAGTCGCGCTCCCACAGATGGACGATGGTACCGGCCGTGTCGCCGAGCAGCTGCACTTCGACATGACGCGCCTTGGTCACGAGTTTTTCCAGATAGACCTCGCCATTGCCGAAGGCGTTCTCGGCTTCGCGGCGGCCGGCCAGAACCTGATCGAGCAGCTCGCTTTCGGACCCGATGACGCGCATGCCACGGCCGCCGCCGCCCCAGCTCGCCTTCAGCATGACCGGATAGCCGACCGCCGCCGCCGCCCGCTTGATCCCGGCGTCGTCCTCGGGCAGCGGGCCGCTCGCCGGCATCACCGGCGTGCCGGCGCGGACCGCCAGTTCGCGTGCCGATATCTTGTTGCCCAGTGCCCGCATGGCCGCCGGCGGCGGGCCGATCCAGGTCATCCCCGCGGCGATCACGGCTTCGGCGAACTCCGGCTTTTCCGAAAGGAATCCATAGCCGGGATGGATGGCGTCGACGCCGGCCTGCCGCGCGACATCGATGATGTCGTCGATCGACAGATAGGCCTTGACCGGACCCACGCCCTCGCCGATTCGGTAGGCCTCGTCGGCCTTGTAGCGGTGCAGCGATAGCTTGTCCTCGGCGGCATAGACCGCGACGGTCTTGATGCCGAGTTCGTTGGCGGCGCGCAGGATGCGGATGGCGATTTCGCTGCGGTTGGCAACGAGGAGCTTCTTGATCTTCATCGCGTGGTGTCCCCAAAGCGGAAGGTGGCCTTGGTCTCCGAGGGCGAGCCGCACTAAACACGCTCACACGCGGTCGCGCCAGCCGTATTGCGTCAAGACTGTCACGCGGGCGACTTTTGGCCTGCCGGCGCCCTTCGCTGGTGATGCCTCTGTGACACGACTGCTATGGCGACAGCCGCGCCTCAGTTCCGCGTCAGCACCTTTTCGATGCGCTCCAGCGCCCAATCGGTCTGGTCTTGTGTGACAATCAGCGGCGGCGCGAAGCGGATCGTATTGACGTGGGTTTCCTTGGCCAGCAGACCTTCCTGGCGCAGCGCCTCGCAGTGGCGCCGCGCGCCGCCGGCGTCGGGCTGGAATTCGACGGCCAGCATAAGGCCGCGGCCGCGCACCTCGCGGATGGTGTTGTTGCGGATGTTCTTGAGGCCCTTGAGGAAATAGTCGCCCATTTTTTCGGCATTCTCGATCATGCCTTCCTCGACCAGCACCTTGAGCGCGGCGCGGGCGACGGCGCAGGCCAGGGGATTGCCGCCAAAGGTGCTGCCGTGTTCGCCCGGTTGCAGCACGCCCAGCACTTCGCTGTTGGAAAGCACCGCCGAGATCGGGTAGAAGCCGCCGGACAACGCCTTGCCGACCAGCGTCAGATCGGCTTCGACGTCCTCGTGTTCTTCGGCCAGCAGCTTGCCGGTGCGCCCCAATCCGGTCTGGATCTCGTCGAGGATGAGCATGACGTTGTGCCGGCTGCAGATCTCGCGCACCTGGCGCAGGTAGCCATCGACCGGGATGATGACGCCAGCCTCGCCTTGAATCGGTTCGGCCAGGAAGGCGACCGTATTGGGCGTGATGGCCGCTTCCAGCGCCGCCGCGTCGCCGAAGGGCACGACCTTGAACCCCGGCGTGTAGGGGCCGAAGTTGTCGCGCGCCGCCGGGTCGGTGCTGAAGCTAACGATGGTCATGGTGCGGCCGTGGAAATTGTTCTCGCAGACGATGATCTCGGCCTGGTCGGTGGGCACGCCCTTGCTTTCGTAGCCCCATTTGCGCACCGCCTTGATCGCCGATTCCACCGCCTCGGCGCCACTGTTCATCGGCAACACCTTGTGGGTGTTGGTCAGGGCGCAGATCTCTTCGTAGAAGGGCGCCAGCTGATCGTTGCGAAAGGCCCGCGAACTCAACGGTAGGCGCGCGGCCTGCGCCACCATCGCCTCAAGGATCTTCGGGTGGCAGTGCCCCTGATTGATCGCGGAATAGGCCGACAGGCAGTCCATATAGCGGTTGCCGTCGACGTCCCAGACCCAGACGCCCTCGCCCTTGGTCAACACGACGTCGAGTGGCTTGTAGTTGTGGGCGCCGAGATCGTGCTCGATATCGCGGAAATGCTGGGTCGTGGCGGAGGTCTTCGCCATATCGTGAATCCTTTGGGTGATGTGTCTGTGCCGGACGCCAAGGGGCCGGGCGCCAAGGACTAAGAGTGCTATCCGAGCGGCCGCTAGTAAATCGTCATTTTCATATGCTCGGGATACCCCGCATCGTAGGCCTCGCCGTCGAAACCGCTTTCCGCCAGGGCCTTGAGAATGGTGCCGGTGCTCGGCAGGGCGGAGCGTGGAATCTGCGCGTCGGCCTGCCATAGGCGCGAGCGCGCGAGGGCCTTCTGGCACTGAAAATAGGTGCGCTCGACCGTGATCACCAGGACCGAGCGCGGCAGTTTGCCCTGCATTTCGAAGGACTGGCAAAGCGCCGGGTCGACGCTGATTTCGGCGCGGCCGTTGATGCGCAGGGTCTCGCCGATGCCGGGAATGAGAAACAGCAGCGAAACGCGTGGGTCGCGCACCAGGTTGCGCAGAGAATCGATGCGGTTGTTGCCGCGCCGGTCGGGCAGCATCACGGTCTTTCCATCGACGACCCGCACGAAACCCGGCGGATCGCCGCGCGGCGAACAGTCCAGGCCCTCGGGCCCCGAGGTGGCGACGACGACAAAGGGCGCGGCCTCGATGAAGGCGCGGTAGTGGTCGGAGATATGGTCGATCTCCTTGTCGAGCGAGCGCTGCACCGGGTCGCCGTAGATCTTTTCCAGCTCGTCCAGCGTGGTGATGCGGTGCGAGGCTGCCGGGTCCGGCGAAGGTCTGTCCATGGCGCTGGGATTCCTGGGTGGTTTTGGAGGCGGGACCATAACACAGGCGGGCGCGGATTCCAGGAATGCTGTCCGGCCCGGTCGTGTCTCAGTTTGAAATTGATGGGCAGCGATCGACCCAACTGAGACGCTTATGGCGCGACTGCGAACGACGGTTATGAAGGACAGAGCGGTCGTCCGATGGCCTGGGCCAGCATGGGAAATCGATCGTGGCCAAGGGTATTGGCGGCGGCCTTCATAGCGACCCCAAACACCTTTTGTTGCCCACGTGATCATATAGCAACCGAACACGCCCAATCCCCCAAAAACGGTCAAGGCGTATAGATTCGCTACGACTACGCCAGTTCCATAGAGCAATACCGGGACGATCAGACCCAGGTAATGTCCATCTGACAATTTGCCTCCTGTTCCATTCAGTCACAGCATCTATGCACATTCGAGGAGTTGTGAGCGCTATCAGGACAACGTACTTCTGCAGTGCAGCATAAATGTTGCAACGCAACAAGAACGGAGAAATGAACATGACAGGCACAAATTTAGTTGCAGGTCACGGCAGTGCTTTTTTCGGCGCAATCGCGCTTGTTCGCCGAAAACAGCTCAAGATCAGAGAAGCGCTAGCCCGTCGGAAGAGGTACATTAAGACGCTTGACGAACTCTCGGCGCTCTCTAATCGCAATCTTTGGGATTTGGGTATTCCCCGCAGCGATATCAGAAGGTTGGCATGGGAGACCGCTTATGACAGATAGTTCGATAGGCGCCAAGAATGGCATGCGTCGTCCGGACGCATCCGTGTCCCGGACACGGGGATGGCCCGCGACTTTCTTCACAACTCTGGTGCGTTGCGGCACCGGCGTGATGCGCTGGGCCGCGTCGTTTGTGCGGATCTGTCAGGTCGCTCGGATGATGTCAGTACTTGCCCAGATGAACGACACCCAACTGGCAGAGATCGGAATAAAGCGATCCGATGTCCCCAAATACGCCGAAAGCCTGATTTTTAATGACGGTTAGCCAAGTCAGACAGTTGCGTGTCGTGGGTTCGAGTACGTCACAAACGCTGCCTCGAACGATTGCCGATTAAGTAGGCAGCGGCACGACGATGGTTAGACTATGGGCACAGACCAACGTGAGGCCGAAATCGATTACGTCTAGACTATAGTCGTCTCAGCATCGCGCTCCCACGGCGGGATCGATCCATAACAGGCGACCAAATAGTCGATGAACGCACGAACCTTGGGCGAAAGATTTCTACGGTCGCCATAGATTGCAACGATGTCCGAGGTCTCGTCAACATAGTCTGGAAGGATTCGGACCAGTCGGCCGGTACAAAGATCCGGCCCCACGAGATAAGTCGACAAGCGCGCTACCCCCATGCCTGCGAGTGTCGCATGAAATATCGCATCGGCGCTATTGGCCTCAAAATTCCCAGTGAGTTGGACTGCCTCTTTGTCGTGGTCATCACCGAAGTCCCATTCGTTCCAGCGCGCAATTGTCGATAGGCGCAGGCAGTTATGACCGCTTAGGTCCTCCGGCGTCTGTGGAGTGCCGAAGCGCTCGAGATAGGCCGGTGAGGCGCAGATAACCCGCCGGTTGCGGGCGAGCTTACGCGCGACGACGGCCGGATCGTGGATCTGCTCAGAGAAACGAATGGCGATGTCGATACTTTCTTCGGCAAGGTCGATGCTCCGATCCGTAAGTTCCAGATGAAGCCGCAAATCGGGGTTCCGCTCCAGGAACTCCGGAAGGATGGGGAGTATGTGCACCTTGGCAAACGCGACAGTCGCAGCGACGCGCAGTTCGCCCTGGGGATGCTCCCCCATGGAGACAACCATCGCCTCAGCGTCGGAGATGTCCAATGCGACCGTTGCGCAGTGTTCGTAGAACGCGCGGCCTTCGTAGGTCAACGAGATGCCTTGCCGAGAGCGGTTGAGAAGCCGAACTCCAAGCCGGTCTTCGAGACGACCAATCTGCTTGCTGACAGCGGAGGGCGTGTGGTCCATCGACCGGGCGGCGGCGGAAAAACTGCCGCTTTTAACCACATTGGCGAAGAGCACCATCTGACTCGGGAGTTCCATCGCTACCATTCAAGCTATGCCCGGTGGGCACAGAGGTTGTGACTGCCCGCCATCTACCCACCAATTACCCGACTCAATATATTGCACTGCAGCATCTATGTTGCAATGCACAAATTCAATTTGGGACGGCAGCAAGGCTAACTCGAGATCAGCAGTGCTCAGTTTCCCTGGGGAGGATGGTGCCGGATCGGAAGCATCGGAACTATCCTTGAAATCAAGCTGGAGCATCTTGAATGACGACTTACGCCGATATAGCCCGGCATATGGGCGCGAAGCACCACGGGCCGGTCGACCACGACGCGATCAAGCGGATTGTGGTGGAAGTTGACGTAACCGAGGCAGCCCGGGAAAGCGCTGCGTCGCTGGTTGTCCCTGTCTGAACTCAGATGGGCCTGATAACAATTTATAATCTCAGTAGCTTGGAATGCACCATTCGAGCGCGCCGAGCTGACGGGCGAGGGAGGAGTATCTCTAAGATGAAGGATTATTGCCATGTCGACAGAACACGTTACCCCCTCCCAAATTCCGGCTCGAATGGTGACCGGTTCCTCTACCGGTACTGATCGACAGGTCACCCCAGAGCTCATTTCCCACCATGTGCGCCTTGGGCATCAACTGCGGGCTCAAGCATTCGCGCGGATCGGAAGGCAATTGTCCGAGCGGGTGCGCGGGCTCTTCGGCCGAGCACACCGGTCTGAACAGCCCAAAGAGGCCAGGGCTGAGAATCCCCTATCCCTCCTGGCCGATGGATTCAGGTCGCCACTTACCGCAATCCGCGCTTCTGCGGAAATCCTCCGAGATGTTCCGGATCTAGACATGGTGAAACGCGAAGAATTTGTCGCTGTCGTTCTGGCGGAAGAGGCTCGGCTGGAAGCCTTGGTCTCGCGGATGCTCGACGAATCCAACATCAAGCGCGGCTCGCGCGTCTGGCAGATCCAGCTAGACAAACTGAAGCTGGTCCACGAGGGCGCGAACAAGTGCCCAACTTAAGCTGCACACAGGCCTATAAGCCCGTGATGCCGCCGGATCCAGCCATGATCGAGTCGGCCTTATCCATCAGGCGGCTTTGGCCGGCTGAACAAAGCCAGATCAGGGGCCACCTGCAGCGTCTCGGCCCACAAGATCGCTTGATGCGTTTCTGTCACGCCGCCGGTGACGCACGGGTCTCATCCTATTGTAAGAATATCGACTGGCTGCGGGCCATCGTCCTCGGGTACTTCGCCGAAAGTCATCTGCGGGGTATCGCCGAACTGATACCAACGGATCACATCTGGCCGAGGACAGCGGAGCTCGCCCTGTCTGTGGAAGAGCCATTTCAAAATCGAGGAATTGGCACCGCTCTCTTGCAGCGTGCGCTCGTAATGGCTCGCAACCGCCTGGTCGATAGGGTCTACATGGTCTTCCTGATCGAGAACCGGAAGATGTGGCACCTTGCCCGCAGGTTCGAGGCCCGCCTCGCTAACCGAGACGGGCAAGTGGAAGGCGAGATTCTGGCGCCCTGGCCGAACGATCTGTCGCTCATCGAGGAGGTCGCATCCGAGGGTCAAGCGAACCTACTGGTGAACGGCTTTGGCGGCACGCCGGCGATGGAGCTCTACTACATGTATGAGGCCGCACAGACGTTCGTTGAGAACGTTAGATTTGCCATGTCCCGATCGAAGACATAGCGGTGTTTACTGCCCCATCTAGCAGCGCTATCCGAACGGCCGCATTTTAATCTTGAACTGGTCATTGGGCGCGACTGCAGCTAATGACTTATTCTGGCCGATCTCAGGCATTCGGGTTCAGACTGAGACACTACCCCCGGCCTCGCCGGCTTGATTGCTGCCTCCCGGGCTTTATGCTCGCAAGCGGCGGTCGCCATCGGCGCGCCAGGTTTTATGCGAGAGGCGCGGTCCCATGTCATCCGAGAAAAACGACCCTGCGAAGGGCAATCCACTATCCGCCACTGAAATGCCCACGGGCACGGGCATGCAGCGCGGCCTCACCAGTTATGGCGATGCCGGATTTTCCATGTTCCTGCGCAAGGCCTTCATCAAGGGCCTGGGGCTGACCGACGAGGCGCTGTCGCGGCCGATCATCGGTATCGCCAACACCTTCAGCGGCTACAACGCCTGTCACGGCAATTTGCCGGACCTGGCCGAGGCGGTGAAGCGCGGCGTCCTCATGGCCGGCGGCCTGCCCATCGAGTTCCCGACTATTTCGCTGCACGAGAGCTTCTCCCATCCGACCAGCATGTTCCTGCGCAACCTCATGGCCATGGACAGCGAAGAGATGATCCGCGCCCAGCCGATGGACGCGGTGGTGCTGATGGGCGGCTGCGACAAGACCGTGCCGGCGCAGTTGATGGGGGCGGCCAGCGCCGGCGTGCCGGCCATCCAGCTGGTTTCCGGGCCGATGCTGGCGAGCTCCCACCGTGGCGAGCGGGTCGGCGCCTGCACCGATTGCCGGCGTTTCTGGGGGCGCTACCGCGCCGAGGAAATCGACGCCGAGGAAATCGCCGCCGTCAACGACCAGCTCGTGCCCTCGGTCGGTACCTGTTCGGTGATGGGCACGGCCAGCACCATGGCCTGCCTGGTCGAGGCCCTGGGCATGATGCTGCCGGGCGGCGCCACGGCGCCGGCGGTGCTCGCCGAGCGCCGCCGCATCGCCGAGCGCAGCGGCGCCGAGGCCGTGCGCCTGGCGGCGGCGGGGGTGACGCCGAACCGCATCATGACGCCCAAGGCCTTCGAGAACGCGCTGCGCGTGCTGCTGTCCCTGGGCGGTTCGACCAACGCCGTCATCCACCTCACCGCCATGGCCGGGCGCCTGGGCATCGAAATCGACCTCCAGGCCTTCGATCGCATGGGCCGCGAGACCCCGGTGCTGGTCGACCTCAAACCCTCCGGCGACCACTTCATGGAAGATCTGCACCGCGCCGGCGGTCTGGTGACGCTGCTGCGCGAGCTGCGGCCCCTGCTGCACTTGGATCAGCCGACGGTCGACGGCCGCAGCCTCGGCGAGGTCATCGAGGCGGCGCCGCCGCCCTGGCCGCAGGAGGTCGTGCGGCCCTTCGGCGATCCGCTCTATCCCGAAGGCGGCATTGCCGTGCTCGGTGGCAACCTGGCGCCCGCCGGTGCCATCATCAAACAGTCGGCGGCGGCGCCGGAGCTGATGCGCCACAGCGGCCGCGCTGTCGTCTTTGCCTCGCTGGAAGATCTCGCCCAGCGCATCGACGATCCCGAGCTCGACGTCGAAGCCGAGGATATCCTGGTGCTGCAGAACATCGGCCCCAAGGGCGCGCCGGGCATGCCCGAGGCCGGCTACCTGCCGATCCCCAAGAAGCTGGCGCGGCGCGGCGTCAAAGACATGGTACGAATTTCCGACGGCCGTATGAGCGGCACCGCCGCCGGCACCATCGTTCTCCACGTCAGCCCGGAAGCCGCGGTCGGCGGGCCGCTGGGCCTGGTGCGCAGCGGCGACCGCATCTCGCTCGACGTGC
>JAJFGM010000458.1 GCA_021776145.1 Kiloniellaceae bacterium
TCGCCGACTCGGGCCTGCCCAACATCGTCAATTTCAATCACGGCAAGGCGCTTTCCAGCAACTTCGTCGAAGAGCGCATGGCCGCCGACGACGTCGGTGCCATCGCCGGCATCGACTGTTTCATCCACCTGTCGCAGTGGCCGCGCGCCTTCCAGGAGACGGCGACCTGGCTGGCCGGGCGCGCCCAGGGCGGCTTTACCCGCGAGATGCTGTCGCACTGGATCTACCTGACCCGCCGCCTTCTGGGGCCGGGCCGTTTGCTGCACAAGAAGGTGACCTATCCGCCCGACGGCATCGGCGCCGAGACCCGTGTCATCGCCGAGCTCGACTTCGGCGGCGTGCCGCTGGTCATCAACGCGGCCTGCGGTGGCGTCGGCCCGATCGGTACGGTCTATACAATCTGGGGCGAGAAGCAGTCCTTCCGTCTGCACAGCGGCGGCAAGGTCAGCAGCGCCCGCGACGCGACCTGGCGGGAAGAATTCACCGACGTCACGGACATCGACCAGGTGGACCGCGAACGCAGCCTCGACGGTGTCGCCGCGCTGCTCGACGGCGAAGCCGCCGCCATGCCGAGCATCGCCGATGCCCTGGCGGTACAGGAATTGATCGAGGAAATCCTAGGCTAGCGACCTGCCAGCAAGGAAAGCAGAGATGACCTATTACCCGAACCTCACCGAGGACTGGGCCGGGAGCGCGGCCGAGACCGCCGGCTTCGACGCCGGGCGCCTGGCCGCCGCCGTCGCCTTCGCCGAGGCGAACGAGTCGCCCTGGCCCAGGGACCTCGAACGGGCTGGCGACGTGCCCGGCCTCAGCCAGTTTGAAAAGTCGCCGTGGAACGAGGCGCTCGGCCCCTTCAAGCCGCGCGGCGGTGCCAGCGGCCTGCTCCTGCGCGGCGGCCGCATCGCGGCGCGCTGGGGCGATCCCGGGCGCGTCGACATGACCTTCAGCATCGCCAAGAGCTATCTGGCGGTGCTCGCCGGCATTGCCATCGGCGACGGCCGGATCGCCGGCCTCGACGCGTGCGTCGCCGATTGCGTGCCCGGCGAGGCCTTCGCCTCGGACCACAACGCCGCCATCACCTGGCGCCACCTGCTGAACCAGACCAGCGAGTGGGAAGGCACGCTGTGGGATAAGCCCGATCTGGTCGACCGTAACCGCCAGGTCGGCCCGGGATCGGACAACAGCCGCAAGGGCGAGCACCGCGACCTGCAGACGCCGGGAAGCTTCTGGGAATACAACGATGTCCGCGTCAATCTGCTGGGGCTGGCCCTGCTGCACGCCTTTCGCCGGCCGCTGCCCGAGGTTCTCAAGGCCCGTGTCATGGACCCCATCGGGGCCTCCAACGGCTGGAGCTGGCACGGCTACCGCAATTCCTTCGTCGAGATCGACGGCCAGACCCTGCAGTCCGTGCCCGGCGGCACGCACTGGGGTGGCGGCATCCAGATCGACAGCTACGACCACGCCCGCTTCGGCCTGTTGATCCATCGCGGCGGTCTGTGGGACGGCAAGCGTATCCTGCCCGAGGGCTGGAGCGAGGCCCTGCGGACACCCTGCGCGATCAATCCGGGGTACGGCCTGCTGTGGTGGGTGAACGCCGGCCGGCGCGAGTGGCCGGGCGCGCCGGAAGCGAGCTACGCCGCCGTCGGCGCCGGCGCCAATCTGCTGTGGATCGATCCCGATGACGATCTCGTGCTCGTCGCCCGCTGGGTCGACCAGGAGAAGATGGCCGACTTGGTCGGCGCCTTCGTTGCCGCGTTGACCTAACGAATTTTTGGCTGAGCGGCCGTTCCGCTAAGTCCGCTTCTCGGCGATCACTTCCGCCAAGAGGCAGAGCATTTCGTACATCAGGGTCGCGCCGACCAGCGAGGTGTTGCCGCTGGGGTCGAAGGGCGGCGCCACCTCGACCACGTCGGCGCCGATCAGGTCGAGCCCGCGCAGGCCACGCAGCAGGGCCTGCGCCTCGACGGTCGTGATGCCGCCGATTTCCGGCGTTCCCGTTCCCGGCGCGAAGACCGGGTCGAGCCCGTCGACGTCGAAGGAAAGATAGGTCGGTCCATCGCCGACGACACGACGCGCCTCCTCGATGACAGCCTTTACCCCGATTTCGGTGAACTCCTCCATGAAGATCACCCGCATGCCCTGTTCGAGAGAGTAATCCCAACCGTCGGAGGTGTTCTGGGCGCCGCGAATGCCAATTTGGACTGTTCGATCCGCATCTATCAAATTGTCTTCGTGCGCCCTTCGAAAAGGCGTGCCGTGCATGAACTTGGAGCCCTGGAACTGATCCCAGGTATCGGTGTGGGCATCGATGTGGACCAGCCCGACGGGCGCGTCCTTGGCGATGGCCTTCAGTATGGGGTAGGTTACGGAATGGTCGCCGCCGGCGCGGAGCGGCACCACCCCGGCGGCATGAACGCGGGCGAAGAAAGCCTCGATATCCCGCACGACGGCGTCGTGCTCGTAGATCGCCTTGAAGGTCACGTCGCCGATGTCGGCGATCTTGCAGAGGTCGTAGGGATTGATTTTCGTTACGTGATGGATCGAGCGCATGAGGCTCGACTGATCGCGCATCTCGCGCGGTCCGTGACGGGCGCCGGGCCGGTTCGTCACCGCCCCGTCGTAGGGCACGCCAATCAGCGCGATATCCAGTCCCGCCGGGTCCGGTTGATAGGGCGTTCGCATGAAGGTTGGAATGCCCATGTAGCGGGGCAGCGACATGTCGCTTTGATCTGTGGCCATTGCCTGGATCGAGCCTTTCTCGTTGGATCGTGAAACCCGGTCGGGTTATTCACCGGCCATGGCTATGGGACAAACCGGTTCCTCGTAATAGGGCAGCCGGTCGACGCGGGGTTCGTAGCTGCCGTCGTCGATACAGGCCCGCACATGGGCGGCGATGTCCTCCATGCGCGCGAACCACACATCGCCCTTGCCCAGCATGTATTCGATCATCTTCTCGACCTCGACCCAACGCGCCAAACGGCCGGTGGCGAAGGGGTGCCAGACGCCGACCCAAAGGCCGCCGTGCTCCCACATGGCATCGAACTCCTGGCGGAAAGGTTCGAGCCCCTGGCTCGGCGACTTGATCTGCATCTCGTAATCCATGTCCATGCTGTGGACGAAGGGCGGCCAGTCGTCGAGGCCCCAATGGGATGGCAGTTCGATAAGCTCGCCCTTGGCGGTCCGCAAGAGGTAGGGCACGTCGTCACCCATCAGCGACGCGTCGTAGGTAAAACCCTCGGCGATCAGCAGGTCGGCGGAATTGTTCGAGAAGTTGTACAGCGGCGCCCGCCAGCCGCGCGGCCGTTGGCCGGTCGCCTTGACGATGGCGTCGATGCTGCGCTTCAACCAGTATTCCTCCTCGTCGCGGCTCAGACGATTCGGATCCTCGTGGATGTAGCCGTGGTGGCCGATCTCGTGACCGCCCTCGAGGATGGTTTCGATCGCCGCGGGATAGTTCTCGATGCACCAGGCCGGGATGAAGAAGCTCTGACGAATGTCGAACTTCCTGTAGGTCTCGACGATGCGCGGCACCGCGACTTCAGGACCGTAGCGCAGCATCGACATCGCCGAAATGCGCGAGATCGAGGTTCGCGGATGGTGCAAATGCAGAATGCTGTCCGCATCCATGTCGAATGTGATGGCGGCGGCGCACTTGGCGCCGTTGGGCCAGGGTACGGGATTGCGAATCATGATGTCCTCCACATCCGCGGCGCCGTTGCTGGCGCCGCCTTCCATTGCTACAGCATCACCGCGCCGCCGTTGGGGCTGAAGGTCTGGCCGGTGACGAAGGTCGCCTCGGGCCCGGCCAGAAACGCGATCACCCCGGCGATCTCCTCGGGCCGGCCGACGCGCCCCAAGGGAATGTCGCTTTCCTTCTCGCGCCACTCCAGCGACATGGCCTCAAGCGACAGCATGGGGGTGTCGACCGGGCCGGGCGCCACCGTGTTGACCAGAATTTCAGGTGCGAATTCGCGCGCCCAGGAGCGTGTCAGGCCGAGAATGGCGCCCTTGGTGGCGCAGTAGGCCGAGAA
>JAJFGM010000459.1 GCA_021776145.1 Kiloniellaceae bacterium
CCGACCTCAGTGACGCGGATCTCAGTGGACGGCCGCTGAATTCCATTGCCCTGCAGGCCGCCATTCTTGATCGCTGTGACTTCAAGGACAGCAGTCTATCCAGCGCGGCCCTGCCCATGGCGAGCATGAACGTCGCCGACCTCCGCGGGGCCGACCTCTCTCGCGCCGACCTGCGTGGCGTCAGTTTGCAACGCGCGGTTCTCGACCGAGCCCGGCTCGAGCGCGTGGATCTCGGCCCCTTCGAAATCCTTGGCAGCAGCCGTCACCTCAAGTCCGCCAATCTGGAACATGCGAGACTGCATTCTGCCTGCCTAAGGCACGCCGTTCTGCGCGGCGTGCGTTTGGGTGCCGCCGCCATGTCGCACGCCGACCTGCGGAATGCCGATTTGAAGGATGCCGACCTGCGCAGCTGCGACTTCAGGAACGCCGACCTTACGAACGCCGATCTCCGCGGCGCGCGTGCGAGCAACGCGCGCTTCGAGGGCTGCAAGCTCGCGGGCGCCAAGGGCTTCGACGCAGCGACATCGCGAACTTAGTGATCAGATACCGGGATCTGCATCGGCGCCAGGGCCTCTGGCGCGATCTCTGCAAAACACAATCCTCGCTCCTCCAGTGCCGCGCCGAGGCGCTCGCCTGCCTCGGTAAGTTGCTCGCGGCCTTCCGCCCGTACCAACCACTCGGCGAGACGGCCAGCCAGGCCTCGCTTTCGCTTCTGGCAAGCGCAAAGCAGCCGCAGCAAACATACTTCGTCAATACCGAGATGCTTACAACAGGGCTGATGATGGTACAGCTTGCGCCGCGCGTGTAGCTGAAGCTCGTGCATGACATCAAAAAACGCGGCCATGGCTATGCGCCCATCGTGGCTGCCCAAGCGGCCGGCGAATTCATTCCACATCAGCGACCAGTGCGCCCCCCGGTTCTCTCGCAGGCCGAGGATCCAGCGACGGTAGGCCGTAACCATCAATCGTTCCGAAGGTCCCAGTGCCGCGGTCAAAACGTGCCGATCCAAAGCCGACTGATCGAGCCGCCCTTGCGTCAACTCCATAGTGCTGTTCCTGGCAAATTCAAAGATCGCAGAATTGTATTGAGAATACGACTTATTCGCAATAACGAATCTCGCATGATGGATTTTGTGGAAAAATGGGGAACTGAACCGGCCCTGCCACTCGTTGGCCGTCGCGCGACCAAGTGCTCCTCGAAAGCAGACGACCGGTGCGGTTCGCTGGCACGGCATCGACACGCACCAGCGTAATCCCGGCCTCAAACCCCGGCGGGCGACGCAGCTTTTGGCAGTGGCGCCTGCTACGGTACGACAGCGTTCAGTGTGGTTGGAAGCTGCTGGCCACCCAGTGATGGAAGGTATGGGTCGGGCCGTCCATCACCGGCGAGAAAACGCCACCATCGAAGCCGGGCGCGTGGCGGCCTTTTTGCATGCCTTCGACGACGCCGACATCCTCGACGAATATTTCCTTCCAGGCTTCGGCATTGCGCCGACGCAGGTCGGCCCATTCCGGGCTCAGCATTTCGGGATCGGTATAGTAGATCTCCACTTCCTCGCGGCAGCGATCGATACCAAGTGGATGCAGGCGAATGGAATAAAAGTGGTCCTTGTGAACCCCCAACAGCACGTTGGGATAAAGCGCGATATACTCGGCGCCACGATCCCATTTTGCCGACAATCCCTCGAAAGTGGCAAAGCGTCGGCCCTCGGCATCGAGCTTCGGGTCGTAGACCGTCGTGCCCTGGCCGGAGAAGGCCAGCTCTTCCATGATGTGATAGTGATCCTCAAGCCGAGAGTAGCTGTTCAAACCGGGATGCACGAACGGCAGGTGATAACTCTCGCAGTAATTTTCGACCGCAAGCTTCCAATTACAATCGACCTCGAGAGAAAAGGAGGAGTCGTCACCGCCGGGGTAGATCGGCCGCTCCATGAACTCACGCCAACGCCCAGACAGCTTGCCAACATGGGTCGCGAAGTCGGGCGCATCGCCGGAAAGATTGACGAAGATCATGTCCATCCAGACCGTGCTGCGCACTTCCAGGAGGCTGCGTTCGGCCGGGTCGATACGTGGATGATGTTTGATATCGGGTCCACCGACATGCGGAGTGGCACGTAAGCTGCCATCCAGGCCGTAGGTCCAACAGTGGTAGGGACAGCGGATGACCCGGGCGCAGGTCGGCTGCTCGACCAGGGTCATGCCACGGTGGCGGCAGACATTCTGGAAGACGCGGAGTTCTCCGGCCTGATCGCGGACCGCGAATAAAGGCACACCGAGGAAGTCGAGGGGTCGCTGACATCCAGGTTCGACCAGATCCTTTGCAAAACCTATGCAGGCCCAAGTATCGAAAAACAGGCGTTGCCGCTCGGCGCCAAAGACCTTGTCGTCGATATAAAACGGGTTGGGCAGCCCTTCGGCTTCTTCGATTGGGGCCATGACCTTTGAAAGATCGAGGATGCCGGCGATCGCGGTATCGAACTTTTGCATCTCATCAACTCCAGGGCGCTTCTAGTCCGGCGCGCATTTTATCCGGGGCGCATTTATTCGGCGGCGCGGTCCGACCGAGCCAAAGTCGCAAGACCCGAGGCCCGGCCACGGCAATGCATTACGGCGCGAAGGATCCATGGCTCGGCGCGCAAAATCAATCCGAGAAATTCGCACCCCTCGCGTGACTGGAACTCACCCCAGGGAATTCCCGCCTCCGGCCTGCGCCAAAAGCCATCGGCGCAAACCTTCCGCTTCCGTGCTGATCGCGCGATTTCGATTGCAGGTCAGATAAAAGGCCGAGGGTGCCGGCATTTCCAAGTCCGATAGACGGCGCAAGCGGCCGGACTTCACCAGCGGTGCGACCAGACTGTGCCAGCCAAGCACCAGGCCCTGGTCGTCCTCGGCGGCCTGCAGGGCGACGATATAGCTGTTGAAGGTGCTGACCCGCAGATCATCCGCCGCCAGGCCCAGACGACCGAACCATTCCTCCCAACTCATCCAGTCGGATTCGGCGCCGTCGGGCTGCAGCAGCGGCAAGCCAGCCAAAGCGCCCTCTCCCGCCGCCTTGCGATAGGTCTTGGCGAAACCCTTGCCGCAGACCGGATAGATGCGGTCGGGAAACAGCAACCGCGCGTCCTCATCGGGCCAGGTGCCGCCGCCGTAGCGGACCCGCAAGTCGACCTGCGACAGACGCAGGTCGCGCGGGTTGTCGGACACCACGTGGTTGATATTGACATCGGCATGATCGCGGCGAAACTTGCCGAGGCGTGGCATCAGCCAAAGCGAGGCAAAGGCCGAGCTGGCCCCCAGGGTCACGGATCGTTTGCGATCCTGGCTGCGGATGCGGTGGTAGGCTTCGGCCATACCGCTGAAGCTGCGCGCCAGCACGACATAGAAGGCCTCGCCTTCCGCCGTCAGGCGAACGCCGCGGTGCACCCGCTCAAAAAGCCGGCGACCCATTTCCTCTTCCAGGCCCTTGATCTGGCGGCTGACCGCGCCGGGCGTGACGTTGAGTTCTTGGCCGGCGCGCTTGAAGCTGACATGCCGCGCCGCCGCTTCAAAAACCGCAAGAGCCGTCAGCGACGGCAAATCATACGAACGTCGAACCATGGCCGGCTCCCGCGGCGATCATTAAAAGCTCTGACAGCTGTCCAGCCCTTCGCGACCTAATGCAAGTCCCCTAACACACTCGGATCGGTTAACGCTTGACGGGCACAACACCGCCTCGGCGGCGCTGTCGGCCGCGACCTCGGCCAACAGCCAATCGCTGCGAACCTGGGGTCTTTCAGGCCACCTTTACGGAGCATCATGACGTAACCGGAGCCTCCGCGCAGGACAAATTCGAAAGGCGTCTCCAACGGCCCGCGTTGGGTGTTTGACGGGCAAGGCCGCCGGCGCGATCGAGGCGATCAATTCGACCATCACCGAGATCAGCAAGA
>JAJFGM010000460.1 GCA_021776145.1 Kiloniellaceae bacterium
GCGGCCAAACGCGTCGCCTGGCTGATCGAACAGGAAGGCCAGAACGACCTGATGCTGCGGGTTTCGGTCTCCGGCGGCGGATGTTCGGGTTTTCAATACGGCTTTGCCTTCGATGACGAGGTCACGGCCGAAGACCGGACATTTCAGCGCGACGGCGTCACCCTGGTGGTCGATGAAACGTCGCTGGAACTCCTGCATGGCTCGGAAGTCGATTACGTCGAAGAACTCGGCAGTGCCGCTTTCCGCATCAACAATCCGAACGCCTCTTCGTCATGCGGCTGCGGTTCCTCGTTCGCGATCTAGCCTCGTCAGCCACCCAAATTCGGGAATATCCACGCGGCGCCGCCTCAGTTCCGCTCTGGTTTGACATGGCCGGTCTGTGTAGGCTTCACGCTACTCCGGCTGCACGTCATCGTCGACAGGAACCGGGGCGCAGGACAGGTCCGGAAACAACCCCCGATGATCAAAATCGCTACCTGGAACGTCAACTCGATCAAAGCACGCTTAAGCAACGTTCTGGCCTGGCTGCAAGAAGCCTCGCCCGACATCCTGCTGCTGCAGGAACTAAAAACCCTGGAAGAGAACTTTCCACGGCTGGAAATCGAAGCGCTCGGTTACAATGTCGAGGTTTTGGGGCAAAAGTCCTACAACGGTGTTGCCATCCTCTCGAAGGGGACAATCGAGGATGTCGTGGCGGGACTCCCCGGCAACGAAGAGGATCCACAGGCCCGCTATCTGGAAGCGCAAACCCTGGGATTGCGCGTGGCATCGATTTACCTGCCCAACGGCAACCCCTTGGGCACCGAAAAATTCACTTACAAGATTGAGTGGATGGATCACTTGCGGGCGCGCGCTCGAACCCTTTTGGCCGGCGAAGAGGCCGTGGTGCTTGGCGGCGACTACAATGTCATACCCAGCGACGACGATGTCTTCGAACCGGCCAGATTTGTCGACGACGCCCTGTGCCAGCCGGAATCGCGACAGCGCTTCCGGTCGATTCTCTATCTCGGCTATACAGAAGCCTTTCGCGCTCTCGACAGCACGCCGCACGTCTACTCCTATTGGGACTATCAGGCGGGCGCCTGGCAACGCAACAACGGCGTGCGGATCGATCACCTGTTACTGTCGCCCCAGGCCGCGGATCGCCTGCAAGTTTGCCGGATTGACAAGGGCCCACGCGGCAAGGAAAAAGCCTCGGACCACACCCCCGTTTGGTGCGAGTTAACACCTTAGACGTCGCAGAATGCCCTTCATTCCCCTGGACGACGACAATCCGACACTGACCATCGAGCGGCCTTGGGTTACATGGGGAATGCTCGCGATCTGCGGCTTTATTTTCCTTCTTCAGGCCATCGCCGATCCGGAAACCGCGGCGCGCCTGATTTGGGGCCTGGGCCTGATTCCGGCGACCATAAGCGGCACCGCCGAGCTCAAACCGGACCTGGTCCTGCTGCCGTCGGACTTGACGCTTCTCAGCTACATGTTTCTGCACGGTTCGCCGGCACATCTGGTCGGCAACCTGCTCTACCTGTGGGTTTTCGGCGACAACATCGAAGACGCCATGGGGCACGCGCGGTTTCTCTTGTTCTATCTGCTCTGCGGAATTCTGGCTGGAATTGCGCAGATCGCCATGGATCCGGCCTCCGCGGCTCCAACGATTGGCGCAAGCGGCGCTATATCGGGGATACTTGGCGCCTATCTCGTGCTGCACCCGAAATCAAAGATCCTGGTGCCGATCCTTTTCATTCCGGTCCGCCTCCCGGCCTGGATCCTGCTTCTGGCATGGATCGGATTTCAGTTCTATTCCGCGGCCCTGAACGGGGCCAACGGGCAAGAAGCCATCGCCTGGTGGGCGCATATCGGTGGCTTCGTCGTCGGCATGATTTTAATCGTGCCCTTGCGGTACAAGATCTTGCCGTTGTTCGGCGGCGGCGGCTTGCCGAGCGGCGTCGAGTTGCGTGACAGGTCGGGTAAACGCAAGCGAGACTGAGCCGGCCGAAGCCGGGGCATTCGCGTTGAATTGCATCGGTGCTCCGCTTCGACGGAGAAGTCGCGCCAAACCATAGGAAATGATTGAAGCCCAGCGACGGATCTACCGGCGCGCGCGAACTCAGCCTGGAACGTTCGGTTGTCCGCTGGCGTTCTGCTTCGGTGCCGGCGCTTGTTGCGGCGTGGCGTAAAAGACCTGGTCGTTTTCGTCCTCGACGCTGGCGGGAGCCATTCGCATGCGCACGTTGGTCCCATTGCCCTCGGCTTCCTGACCGGCTTCATGCAGCTCCCGCGCCGTCTTTTCGTCCCAGGGCAAAACATAGGCCCGCGGTTCGGCGACGCCGGGCAGATTCAGCCAGAGGTAAATTGCCTCGCCCTCTTGCATCTGCACGGCGACAACGTTTGCCTCTTCAGCATCAATCGCGACGGTTTCGATATTCATGGGTTTTGGGCGGCCAAGCAGCGTCACCAAGCTACTGTAACTGGCCGGCAGAAAAAGCGCCGCGATCAAAACGCTGACGGTCTTAATGCGCAGGCTGCGGCGCGACCACAAAACCAGACTGGCGAGAACCACGGCGACCAATCCCGAAGCAGCGAAGAGCGGCAGAATATCAGCCATCAGCTTTTCTTACTCCTGAGCTTGCGCGGAAGATCGTGAACGCTGCCAAAAACCACATGGCCCTTGTCGTCCATTTCGAAACGGATGGCGGTACGCTCTTCACCTTGGGTGAAGAGATCTATTTCGGTCGAAAGAACCTGCTTGGCCGACTCTTGCGCGGTGCGCTTGACGCTAACGACAATGGTCACCGGGACGGGATAAGTCTTGCTGGTATTGCGATAGAGGTGGGCGTTGATCGTATAGGCACCGTGGGGGATGCCGCGACTGTAGGAAACCTCGTAGTTGAGGCCCGTCAGGTCGGCTTGCGTTCCCAGGTCGTCGCGCAAGAGATTGAAAACAACACCGCCCTTGTTGGAGTAACCGACGGGGTGATCTCCCGGCGCCTCGACCCAAAGGTCGATATCGGCATCGATTTCATCGGGCCAGCGTAACTCAACCATAATGTTGCCTGGGGTACGCGAGTCGTCGTCCGCCTTGCCCGGCGGATTGAGGTGCGGCAGGAGCATGATGACTACGGCTACGAAACCGGCCAGCGCCAGCAGGATGACGTCGCGAAATACAGTGTCCTGGTGATCGTCAGCGAGGTGGTCAAGACCGTCCATGACGCTCACCGAACTCGACCAGAGACGTCAGCAGCTTCACGGTCCCGGACGAAAGCAGTTGAAAATTGGCACTGAGCCAAAGATTGAGGACGGCTCCGACAAGGGTCGTGTAGAGGGCCGTCGACATACCCTCGATCAAGCTGGAGACCATCGGAGCAATGGAAGAGACGTCGGCGGCCTTGTCAGGGTCGACACCCGAAAGGGCAATGACGAAGCCGATTACGGTGCCGATGAGACCGAGCAGAACAAGGCTGTTGGCGATGTGGCGAATGGCGGAGATTCGCTGTGAAAGTTTGAGACGCAGCGACGAGGCCATCAGGGAGCGGCTTCCGCCGGATACACCGCGCAGCTGCGCCAAATAGGCCGAGGCGCGCGACGGCAGCAGGGGGTTGAAATTGCGCAGCCTATCGAGTTCGCGGCTGGTCTCCCAGATACGCAAAGTGCAAATTGCAAATCCACCGACAAAAACGACGGCGATGACAGCCGTCAAATAGGTTTGATCGGCGGTAAAGACGACGGCTAGAAGTCCTTGCAAATAGGCGACACCAACCAACCCGAAAGCAAGGAGATTAAGCAGCGCGAAGCGCAACAACAGCAGCGAGCGGTGGGGATCGTCACGCTTTTCGCGGACCTGCGACATAACCCAAGAGACGTGTTGTTCGCCGGACGGGTCATTGTCAACACTGCTTGCAGTGTTTGGGACGGCATCATGTGCCGCCGGCATATCTGGAACTACGTACGCCAATCCCCTCTCCCGGGTTCAAGAGCCCGCAGCGACAGCGACATGCATTCTACAAGAGCCCTTGCCGCAGGTGCGGCAATCACCTTGACGCGTCAGTCGCGGGCCGAAATTCACCGTGAAACATCACGGCGGGAAAGCTAAGTGCGACGCACCCGACTTTTCCTGTGTCGCTGCTTAACTATCTCGGGGTTTGGTTAAAATTGTCTTACACTTCCTAAGTGAATTCCACTCGCAGTTGACATAGAATAGATATGTATTTCCGTATTTTAGTGACTATGAGCACGACCCCCTGCACCCCGGCACAGGGGTAACGCCCCGAATACCGATCCTCCAGGCAATCCCGAATTGCCCTGCAACGGTGTGTCATCCCTGCGCGCGCGAACCGACGACATATGCGGATGCCGCTGCAGACTTTCCGCTTAAAGTCGTTTTTCGAAGTTCGTTCCGCCCCGCCAAGATAGCTCGCAGAGTGAGACAATCGCTACGCAAGGCGTAGCTGGCCCGCGCCGAAAACCGAATACGCTGCCTGTGACAAGCCCGGCCGCGGCCTAATGCGGATCTCCCGGCATGCGGCGCAAACCTGGCCGCAGATTTCGAAACTCAAGCTGATGGTTATCGAGCACGGTCGGACCGGGAGCCGCCACGACCAGGATTTCCTCGGCCATCGCTTGAAAATCAGCGCGGAAATGCACCGTCGATTTGAGCACCAGGATCTTCTGGTCACACGGCTCAACCCGAAGGTGACGAAACATGGCCTGATCGGCGGCCTGTTCCTTACGCGATCCGACGATAATCTTGACCGTGTCAAGCGACAGCAGCGCCATGGGCCCAAGGCGCATCCGCGCGCCGCCATAAAACGGACCGTCCGCCGTGAAGACACCATCGCCCAAACACTCGACACGGAAATCCGCCGTGATGGAATGATGCCCCGGCAAACCCGAGTGGGCCCCGAGGGACACAGCGATATCGGCCCCCTCGCCGGCCGCGTGGGCACGCCGCGCCGCTTCCGGGTCATACAGGATGGCCAGCACGGCCGGCGCCCTTTGCTTGAGAAGCTCCTGCAAGAGGCCCGTGGTATCGGAATTCCCACCACCCCCTGGGTTGTCCTGCGCGTCCGCTAGTATTATCGGACGCGCACCAAGCCGTTGCATGGCATGGCTTACGGCGGCCTCTGGCGCCCATGCCGTCATGGCGAATTCCGCCTCGCGCCCAACGGCTTCCGCAAGCAGACTGTCGGCGGCGGCCTCGACGGCAGAGGCGTCACGCCCATAGGCGACCAGCGAGGCACCGCAGTGATAGATATCCGCTGGACAGAAACCGCAGGCGAAGGACAGCGACGTAATCTCGCCCTTTTCCAGTTCCGCCAAACGCCGGTAAACCGCCTCGGCGGGTCCCGACAGCGTGCATCCCGAAGTCAGGGGAATAAGGAACGGTAGTTGGCGAAACGCCTTGTATCCCTTGCCCTCGGCAAGGATGCGGTGCATTTCCCGCGCCGCGCGCGCACCGGTCGCCGCCATGTCGACATGCGGATAGGTTCGGTAGATGACGATACGGTCGGCCAGTTCGAACATCTGCGGCGTCACGTTTGCGTGCAGATCGAGGCTGATCACGATAGGCAGGTTCGGCTCCATGCGCGCGCGGACACGCCGCAGCAGTTCACCTTCCCCATCATCGTGGTGTTCACAGACCATGGCGCCATGCAGATCGAGATAAAGCCCATCGACCTTCCCGGCCTCGGCCAGTTGCCGCAACATCAGCTCACTTAGACGCTCGAATGCATCCTCCGTCACATGCGCCGACGGCGTCGCGTATGACCAGGACAAGGGCACAAGCTCGGCACCGAGTTCGTGCGCCTTGGCAACGAAACCGGCAACCGGAAGGTTGATGCCCGCAACCGCATCAAAAAGCTCGCCGCCGGAAACCAATCCGGGCCATCCGCCGGCGGAAACAAAGTCCTCGTACGTCGCCTTCGATGGCGCGAAGGTATTGGTCTCGTGTTGCAGTCCGCCGACCGCGATCCTTGCTTTGTTCATACTCTCCCCATTGCGGCGTTCTAGGAAATCAGCTGTTCCGGCAAACACTACAGATTCCGGTAATTAGTAGTGTGGCGGTGGCGGTTCAGGGCCCTGCGCGCTGTCCTGATGGTCTTGCAATGCCTGCATCTCGACGCGCAGGCGTTCAACCTGCAAGCCGAGGCTTTCAATCAACCGCCATTGTTCGGCCAGCACATCGGAAAGTTCGGCGAGCGTTGTCTCCTGATGCGCCAGATGCGACTCCGTACGCTCCAGGCGGCGCTCGACCTCCTCGTCCATGTCGGCCTCCTCCTCTCCGGCGGGCGCGCTGCCCCTTTGGGATCTATATAACGGCGTGCCGCACCTTGGCAGAGACCCACTCGCTGACCAGGACGGTCGACAGGATTGCCAAGAGAATGACGGAGACTTGCGTCCAGGCCAGTGTGTTGATCGAGCCGCTGAGTTGCAGCCCGATACCGCCGGCACCGACCAGGCCCAGCACCGTCGACTCGCGGATATTGATGTCCCAGCGGAACACCGAGATACCGGCGAAGGCCGGCAGGATTTGCGGCACGATGCCAAAGGTCAGGGTTTGCGGCCCGGACGCGCCGGTCGCCGTAATGGCTTCGACCTGGGTCTCGTCGATTTCCTCAATGGCCTCGTAGAGCAGCTTGGCGCAGAAGCCGATCGAACGCAGGCCGATCGCGATCACGCCGGCAAAAACGCCGGGCCCGATGATGGTGACCAGCATCATGGCCCAGATCAGCGAATTGATCGAGCGCGAGGATACGATGATGAACAGCGCGACCGGGCGCACGAAGGTCCGGCTCGGCGTGGTATTTCGCGCCGCGCAAAAAGCCACCGGAACGGCTAGGACCAGAGCCATCAGCGTTCCGAGGGTGGCAATGTTGATAGTGTCCCACAATGGCCACCATAGCTTGTTCATGTACGACCAATTCGGCGGCACCATGCGCGACGCGATGTCAGCGAGTTGTTGCGGCGCATCGGTAACGAAGAACCACACGGTCTTTTCCGAAATAAACTGCCAGCAGGCGACAAAAATCAGGGTGCCGGCAAACCATCCGCCCCAGATCGCAAGTTGCTTGCGTCGCTCGCGGCGTTGCCACAGTCTTTTCCCATCCGCGTCCCGAACCGGCATTACTGAACCCACTTGCGAACGTAGCCAGAGGTGTACTCGACGGCCATTACGATGGCGATGATGATCAAGAGGATGGCCGCCGCCGACTCGAACTCATAGCGATCGAATGTTGTCGTCAAGGTGGCGCCAATGCCGCCCGCACCGACGATGCCGACCACGGCGGACTCGCGGAAATTAATATCGAGGCGGTAAAGTGCCAGACCGATCATGCGCGGCAGGACTTGCGGCTGGACCGAGTAGTTCAGCCACTGAAACCAATTCGCGCCGGTCGCCTTGACCGCCTCGGCTTGACCGGGGTCCATGTCCTCGATGTCCTCGGCAAGCAGCTTGGCATAGAAACCGACTGTCGCGACCGACAGCGTCACGAACCCAGCAAAGGGGCCGAAGCCGAAGAACTTGACGAAAAAGATCGCCAGGATAATTTCCGGAAAGGTCCGGCTGATCGCGACGACGGCGCGGCAGAAGAGATACACCGGCCGCGGCGCTAGATTGCGCGCGGCGCCAAGTCCGATGGGAATGGAAATCGCCACACCGATGACGGTCGAAACGACGGTCATCCACAGACTTTCATAGATACCCTCGCCGATCGCTCCGGCGCGGGTGATGAAATCCGGCGGAAAGAAGGCGGCAACGAATTTTTGGCCACGCGGCAAACCGTCGAGCACACGCCCCCAGTCGACTTCCATGGTGCCGAAGGCCAGCGCTAAGTAAATGGCGGCGCCCAACCACAGCGCCCAACGCAGCAATCGGCTCTTGATCAAGGGTGGCCTCGTCCAGCGTCGGCTGCCAGCTTCCATTGGAGCGCTGCTCATCGCAGACCGTCCACGGACTCGACCAACGTGTCACCGTCAACCGGTGGCAAGTTCGCGTCCGCATCCCCCTCACCTTCGCGCTTGATGGTCGCGGTCCAGTCTTCGGCACCGTAGATTCGCGTGAGCACATCCTCGTCGAGGCCGCCGGGCGGTCCGTCATAAACCACCTCGCCAACCTGCAGACCGACGATGCGTTGCGCGAACATCTGCGCCAGTTGCACATCGTGAATGTTGATGATGGCGGCGAGTTGCCGCTCCTCACAGAGCTCGCAGATCAGCCGCATGATCTGCCGCGATGTCTTGGGATCCAGCGAAGCCGTCGGTTCGTCGACCAGCAGCAATTCGGGGTTCTGGATCAAGGCCCGGGCAATGCCGACGCGTTGGCGCTGCCCACCCGAAAGTTCGTCGGCGCGCTTATCGACCATATGATCCAAACCGACCCTTTCGAGCAGACGAAAGGCTTCGTCGATATCGGATTGGGGGAACTTGCGAAAATAGCTGCGCCAGAAACCGACATACCCAAGGCGCCCCGAAAGAACGTTTTCCATCACGCTCAAACGTTCGACCAGGGCGTACTCCTGAAAAATCATGCCCATGCGACGGCGCTGGCGCCGCAGGGCGCCATGGCCGATCGCGGTGATGTCGACATCGCCGAGTGCGATCCGTCCACTGCTCGGTTCGACTAAGCGGTTGATGCAGCGGATCAGGGTCGACTTGCCGGCCCCGGACGGCCCAATCAGGGCCATCACCTGCCCCTTCGGCACCTCGAGGTCTACCCCCTTCAGCGCCCGGTCGCCGGTCGGATATTGTTTCTTGAGTTGTTCCAGGCGCAGCATGGCTTCCCCCGAAAAACAACAACGCGGAACGCCGATGCACGCATCGACGTCCCGCTGCTGTCGATTGGCGCCGCGCGGCGGCGCCGGTCAGTCCTTACTTGCAGTCGTAGCTCACACCATTGGCCGCATCGATCTTGCGGATCACGTCCCAGTCGGACTTGTGACGAATGGAGACGAACTTATCGGCCTGCTTGCCGAACTCTTCTTGCAGGCCGGTGCCTTCCCAATTGAACGTGAAGAAGGCCTCTTTGACCTTGGCTGCGACGACCGGATGCAAATCATGCGCGTGGCCGTAACCCGTTGTCGGGAAAGTCGCCGATTTATAGATCGAACGGTATTGGTCTGTGGTAACCACGCCACGATCGACCATGCGGTGCAGCACGGAGTTGGCGATCGCCGCGGCCTCGTAATCCTTGTTGGCGACGCCGAGGATTGAGTTGTCGTGCTTGCCCGAAAAAGCCGTCGCGAAATCGGTTTCGGCCACCAGACCGAATTCCGCTTTCAGCAACGCCGAGGGCGCCTTGAAGCCGGAATTCGACGTCGGCGACGTAAAGGCCATGCTGCGGCCCTTGATGTCGGCCGGGGTCATGATATCGCTGTCGGCTGGAACGAGGATTTCCATCTCGTAGCCGAAACTTCCGTCGCCCTTGGCCATCATGGCAAAAGGAACCATGCCGGCACAGGAAACAGCGACCGGATTGCTGCCGGTATTGACGCCGGCGATGTGCAGCCGTCCCGAGCGCATGGCTTCCAGTTGCGCGGCATTGGACTGAACCGGGAAGAAGACGACCTTCTTGCCCGTCACCTCGGCCATATGATCGACGAAATCCTGCCAGACCTTGGCATAGACGGCCGGGTCTTCGACCGGCGTGTAGGAGAAAATGATCGTGTCGGGATCGACCCACTTGCCGGGATCAGATGGCAGGTCAGCCACCAGATCGCCGTCACGGTCACAGTACTGCTCGTCCAAAGTCCCGCGCGGGCAGCTTTCCGCCGCCTGTGCCGTGGGCGCAACGATCACTGCACCCACCACTGCCGCGATAAGCGACAAAAACCATACTCTCAACTGCGACATCTTATGCCTCCCTGTCCCTGTTTTTTAATTTGGCATTCTTATTTGATCTTGCTACTGGGCGTTTCCCAATCAGCCAACCTAACACGCGCACCTGTCGTTACAAATCCGTAACAACCGTGGCCGGGAGCCCTCAAGGCCGATGCCGTGCCACGAACGCTCGACTAGTCTTCGCTCAAGGCTCAAATATCGGCGTAGCAGTGAGTCTCGGCTTTGGCACCGGGATGAGTCAAGGCGCCCTCGCTGGCCGGACCGACCGTCTGGGCATAGCGCCAAAGGGCTCCGGATTGGAAATCGTGGCTGCGCGGCTGCCACTGCGCCCGCCGTGCCGCCAATTCCTCTTCCGAGAGATCGACCGTTAATAGCCCCTCCACCGCGTCGATGCGGATCGTGTCGCCGTCGCGCAGCAGGCCAATCGGGCCGCCGACCGCCGCTTCCGGCCCGACGTGGCCGATGCAAAAGCCGCGTGTTGCGCCGGAAAAACGCCCATCGGTGATCAGGGCAACCTTGTCGCCCATTCCCTGACCGTAGATAGCAGCCGTGGTGGCCAGCATTTCGCGCATGCCGGGGCCGCCACGCGGCCCTTCGTTGCGAATGACAATGACTTCACCTTCCTTGTAGTCGCGCTCTTCGACCGCCTTGAAGGCATCCTCTTCGCATTCGAACACACGCGCCTGACCCACGAAGGTCTGTTTTTCCAGGCCCGCGACCTTGACGATAGCGCCCTCGGGCGAGAGGTTGCCGGAGAGGCCGACGACGCCGCCGGTCGCGGTCAGCGGATTGGAAGTCGGCCGCACGATGTCCTGATCGCTGGGAAAGACAACATTCTCAAGATTTTCGGCCAGGCTGCGACCGGTCACCGTGATGCAATCGCCGTGCAGATACCCGCCGTCGAGCAGAGCCTTCAAAATGATCGCGACGCCGCCAATCTCGAACAGATCCTTGGCAACGTAACGTCCTCCCGGCTTAAGATCGGCGATATAGGGCGTCTCCTTGAAAACCTTCACGACATCGTCGAGGCCAAAGTCAATGCCGGCCTCGCTGGCGATGGCCGGCAGGTGCAAACCGGCGTTCGTCGAGCCGCCCGAGGCGGCGACCACGCGCGCCGCGTTCTCAAGCGACTTGCGGGTGACGACATCGCGCGGCCGAATTCCCTTGGCCAGGCAGTCCATGACGGCAACGCCGGAAGCTTCGGCATAGGCATCGCGCGATTCGTAGGGGGCCGGGGCACCGGCTGAACCGGGCAGTGCCAGCCCGATGGCTTCCGACACGCAGGCCATGGTATTGGCCGTAAACTGGCCACCGCAAGAGCCCGCCGAAGGACAGGCGGCACACTCGATGGCGCGCAGTTCCTCGTCGTCGATTTTGCCGGCGGAATGGGCGCCAACGGCCTCGAAGACGTCTTGAACCGTGATGTCCTTGCCCCTGAGGCGCCCCGGCAGAATGGAGCCGCCATACATGAAGATCGAAGGCACGTTCAAGCGCACCATCGCCATCATCATGCCAGGCAAGGACTTGTCGCACCCAGCCAAGCCGACCAGAGCGTCGTAACAATGACCTCGCATGGTCAATTCGACAGAATCGGCAATGAGGTCACGGCTGACCAACGACGATTTCATGCCGGCGTGCCCCATCGCAATGCCGTCTGTTACGGTGATGGTGGTGAACTCCCGCGGCGTGCCGGCCGCGGCTTTCACCCCCAGCTTGACCGACTGAGCCTGGCGCGAAAGCGAAATGTTGCAGGGTGCTGCCTCGTTCCAACAGGTCGCGACGCCGACGAAGGGTTGGGCGATCTCTTGGTCGGTCATACCCATGGCATAGTAGTACGAGCGGTGCGGCGCGCTGGCCGGGCCGACAGACACATGACGGCTCGGAAGCTTGGATTTGTCGAAGTTCGGATTGCCTGCGGAATCGGGCGGCATTGGGTTGCTCTCCCGTGTTTTTTGGTTGCAATGCTGATTGCGGCGCAGAATAGCGGCGCAGCCAATTCCCCTCCACAGCTTTCTTTTGGCCGCGGTTGCCGCGGCCACGCTAGGATCCCGTTACCTCGGGAACTCGCGAACTCGGTTCGCGTGAAATGAAAGCCGAGTGCCGGCGTCGAGAAACGCGCTCAGCGGCGGAAATCGCGGGTTATCAAGCTCTAAACGCAGGCACCCCGCGTACCGGACTTGAAATTCGACACCACATCCAGTGCCGCATCCACGGCGCAATAGGTCGCCACTGTCAAACAGGGGCCGCAGGTAGCATTGGCGTCACCAAGAAGCGAGCCATTCGCCCGCGTCGTTGTCAACTGGCCCTGGCGTATGCCTTGGCGAGTCGCAGAATTTGAGTCTTGACTTCGTCATCGTGGATGGCGTTGACCGCACGGGCCAGTTCCAGAGCACTGCGCCCCAAAGGCGGGCCGCTTTCCTCGTCTTCGTCGCCGGTCGGTGCATCGCCGTCTTGCAGACCTTCGAAGAACGATGCAACCGGAGCCTTCAGGATCAGACTGATTTCCCAAAGCCGACTTCCGCTAATGCGGTTCGCACCGGTTTCGTACTTCTGCACCTGCTGGTAACTGACGCCCAACTCTTCTCCCAGAACAATTTGGCTCATCCCCAGGGCCAATCGGCGCTCGCGCACGCGTTTGCCAATATGAACATCTGCTACGTGATACATATTCCACCGTCACTTTTCTATTGATTGTAAGTGCAACTGATTTCTACTGATCGACCCTGCATTTGGTCTCCAGGTCCCGGCGCCAGTCTTTTCCGACAGCACGGCAATCCGAGTCCGGGGCCCCTTCTGTTCGACAACTTTTCCGACGCTTATACCCCAACGTCATCAACTATGCTTAGTGAGATCGCCACAGGCGGGACTCACGGATTGCCGCCCGCATGCTTGTCGTATTCCGTCGGGGCCGTCAATGAAAAGTTGATTATTGCCGAACCCTACAGCAACTAAGCTCCAAATGTCCTATCCCGCAAAATGGCCGAATCACTAGGTTTTTTTCTTTGTTTTTAATACGGTTAACGGCTTTTTTGTCCATACGTATACATTAGGTAACAGAATCCAAATGGCGTCAAGGCACGGCGCGCGGATATTGCCGCGTTGCGTGGCCCAAGGATCTCGCGAGCGATTACTTCTGGCTGAGTGCTTAACTTATTTTAGTAATTCCAAACGTTCAAAGGCAGAATCCAACTTCGCCGCCAACTGCTGGGCCTCGCTCAACCGTGATTTCTGCGTCTCCACCACCTCTAGTGGCGCCTTGGCAAGGAACTTCTCGTTGCCAAGTTTACTCTCCAGTTTGGAGATCTCGCCATTGCATTTCTTGATCTCCTTGTTCAGCCGCTCCTTTTCCTGAGCGACGTCGATAAACCCCTGCAACGGCAAAATGGCAGTCGCTTCGTCAATGGGGATCTGCAACGCGCCTTTCGGCATGGCGTCGTCGCGCGCGTCGAGGTTCTGCAAGCGTGCCATACGCTTGATGACGTCGGCATGTGTTAGCAACCGTGCCTTGGTGACGTCGTTCGCGTCACGGATCTGCAGTTCGAGCTTGCTGGCCGGCGGCACATTGACTTCCGAACGCAGTGCCCGCACCTCGCTGATAAGGCGAATAACCCAGGTCAACTCCGCATCGGCCGCGGGATCGATCAGGTCTTCGGACAGGTTTGGCCAAGTGTCGGTGATCAGCGCCACGCTATCACCGGCAAGGTTCTGCCAGATTTCTTCGGTGATAAAGGGAATAATCGGGTTCAACAGGTGCACCAGCTGGGACAAGACCCAAGCCGTCGTCGCTCGAGCTTCCGCCGCCGCGGCGGCGTTGCTGCCGGCGAGAACCGGCTTGACGAACTCCAGATACCAATCACAAAAGGTGTGCCAGGCGAAATGGTAGAGCCCGTTTGCAGCATCGTTGAAGCGATAGGATTGCAAGGCAGCATCCGCTTCGCGGCCGATCCGACTGACGCTGCTGACGATCCACCGGTTAATCGGCGACGAGACCGCGCTTGGATCGAAGTCCGCTTCGAGGCGAACCTCGTTCATTTCGCAAAATCGCGCGGCGTTCCACAATTTGGTGGTGAAGTTGCGATAACCCTCGACCCGCGACGCGGCTAGCTTGATGTCCCGCCCGGCCGGCACGGCCAACGCCGCCAAGGTGAAACGCAGGGCATCACAGCCGTACTTATCCACAACCTCCAAGGGATCGATGATGTTGCCCTTCGACTTCGACATCTTCTGACCATGCTCGTCACGTACCAAGCCATGGATGTAGACCGTATGGAAGGGAACCTCGCCCATGAAATGGATGCCCATCATCATCATGCGAGCGACCCAGAAAAAGATGATATCGAAGCCCGTCACCAGGACGTCGCCGGGATAATAGCGCTCCACTTCCGGTGGCTGCTCGGGCCAGCCCAAGGTAGAAAAGGGCCAAAGTGCCGAGGAAAACCAGGTGTCCAGGACGTCCTGATCGCGGGTTAG
>JAJFGM010000047.1 GCA_021776145.1 Kiloniellaceae bacterium
TCCGGCAAAATACACACATTTGCCGAGCCCCAGATCACCGCTCAGGGCCTGCAATGCAGGTCGTTCTTCGCCTTCGCCGATGATCAGGCAGCGAAGCCGCGGCAGGTCGCCGCGCAGACTGGCGACGGCCTCGAGCAGATAGCGATGACCCTTGACCGGCGCGAGGCGGCCGACGGCGCAGACAAGGAAGTCACCGTCGTCCCAACCCAGATCTTCCCGAAGTCTTCCATCTCGTGGTGCGCATCCTGGCCTTGACGTGAGACCGTTATAAATCACCAGGGTATTCTCTTTTGCGATCCCCATATCTTGCAAATGCGCCGCGATCGTCCGGGAAACAGCGACAAAACAGACACCGAGTTTGGAAAACAACCTGAGCAGACCGTCATAAACACGCCCACGTACCTTGCCCCGCTCACTTTCCGCATAGACACTGTGAATGGTCGCAACAAGGTTTTTGACTCCAGCCAGCTTGGCGGCCAACAGCCCCCAGAACATGGACTGTACGTTGTGGGCGTCGACGGTCTTGAAGGCGCCGCGGCGAATGGCCCGATAAAGTCCGATCAGCAACCTCGGATCGCCGCGCCCGTAGGGCAAGGGCAGGACCTTGAGGCCTTCGGCTTCCAACCGCCGGCGGATTGGCGCATCGGCGAGAGCCGCCACCGCGTAGGGCCATTTGCCTTCCAGACCACGGGCCAACTGCAGGACCCTTACATCGACGCCACCAAAACGTTTTGCAAGATCGACGATTAGGATCGGTTCGCTTTTCATGGCGGAGAATCGATCTGATCAGCCATTTGGCAGACCGCCACGGCGGGCTGGCCAGGGGACCGCAGCACGGTGGAGGTATTTGCCGGGATCATGCGGACCGCAGATTGTCCCTGATCCTGTGGTAGGCATCGACGATTTCCCTTTTTTCCAATAGCCACAACACCGCCATATAGGAAAGGGCGCCACATGCAACAGACCCAACGAGGCTGACCATGTTTGAAAGGTCGGGTGTTTGGCTCCGCCACAAGAGCACCACAACCACCATCGCGAGGCTGCTTAGGAAGGGGCCGCGAAAGGCGCTGAGATAGAAGGTTGCTTTCAATTTCAAGAACCACGATGTGTAAACGATCCGGCACAGGCTGGCGAAGAGAACACAGACCATATTGGCCTCGGCAGTCAACAGGGCATCCCTGCTCTGGTAAGCGACAAACCAGACGATCGGCAGAATGTAAACCGCTTCAACGGCATGAAACACGGTGTTGATGTCGGGACGCCCGATTGCCTTGACGACATCGCCGGCGGACCACGGAAGGGTCAAGGCAATCCCCGTCAGGGTCAAAACCCGAAGCAACGGGATGGCCTCTGTCCAGGCTTCCCCGAACAGCACGATGACCAGTTCCGGGGCCACCACACAAACGCCGAACCCCAAAGGGAAACTTGCCATGGCGCAAATCTTCGTGGTCTTGAAGTAGGCCTCGAGCAACTGTTCCCGCTTTTCGCGCATCTTGGCGAATACCGGAAAAATGACGTGGGTGACCACGTTGTAGATGCTCGAAATGAGGACCTCCGAGACCCGCCCGGCGAGATAGAAGAGGCCGAGCTTGGCTTCTCCGAGCAGGAACGCCACCATGATCTGATCCGCGCGATCCACAAAGGCGGCTAGTATGCGCACCGCCAAAATATGGCGGCCGTAGCGCCACAGTGGCCCGACGCGCTCGCCAAACCAGCGCCAGCGCGGGCGCCAATCCAGCCAATACCACCTGGCCAAGGTGCGTGTTGTCGTGCCGGCCAGATAGCCGATCACGAGACTCCAGACATTGAAACCAGAAAACGCGAGCACAATCGTAATGGTCGATTTTACGATGACGGCCGTGATGTCGGCGGCGAAGCGCTGGCGGAACTGTAAACGCTTTTGCAGAAGGCCTTCGTGCGTGAGCGAAAGCGAATCGATGAGCACCGCCGGCGCCATGATGCGTAGGATCGAAACGATACGTGAATCATCGATGAAGTGCGCCGCGAAGGGAGCAAGAAGCAGGATCAGGGCACAAAAGATCACGCCCGAGCAAAGATTCAAGAAGAAGGCCGTATCGGCTGTATCGGCCGGTGCGCCATCCAGATAGATCAGCGCATCCTTGAAACCGAAATCGCGGACGACATCGATCAGGCCGAGGACGACCAGGGCGAAGGCAACGACGCCGAATTCGCTGGGAAAGAGAACCCGCGCCAGGACCGCGGTGGCGGCGAAGGTCAGCAGCTTGCCGCCGAAGTGCGAGACATAGGCCCAGCTTGCGCCGCTGATAACCGACCTGCTGAGACTCATTCCGCCACCGCAAACCGCTTATCAAGCCGCAGCCGGCCCGCGCCACGGTCGGCCTCCGGTCGGGATGTCGTTTGGGCCTGACTTCTGCTCAATTTTCAGCCACGTTCTTCACATAGCTCCACTGGATCCAGCGCGCGGTAGACTCCATCCCGGAGCTGAAATCCCACACGGGATCGAACCCCAGTTCCTCCCTGGCCTTGCCAATATCCACCTGGGTTTTGGCTTGATACAATAGCAGTTCGGCGCCTTGCGGAACGTGTTCCTTGAGCCCTCCCGAGGGGCGATAGTTGTAAAGTCGATGGGCAAAATGCTGGCCACTTTCCGGCAGGCTGTCGTACAGGGAAGACATTACCTCACGCGCCCGCGGGTGCTGTGCCAGCATCTTCAGCAATCGTGCGGGATTGCTCGCAAATTCGCGCGTCGCCGAAAGCGCACGCCCCTCGCCACCTCCGAATTCCTCATCGGCGGCAAGACGCACGCCCTTGCGCCCCAAGGCCTGTTCGAAGGCCGCAAAAAACTCGCTCCATTTGACGCTATGCGGCCCACTGATCAAAAAACACCCGCCCGGCGCGACATCGGTGGAAGCGGCACGGATCAGGGCATCGACAACATCATCGACGAACACAGGATTGCAGACTCCTTCTCCCTGGTCGGGCAAGGCTATGCCACCAGCCAGCAAACGCTCGACAATCTGTTTCGTCCAAGGTCCTCCGTAGGGACCATAGACGATTGTCGGCTGTAGAACGATGACGTTGAGGCCCGCTCGAGCGCCTTCTTCCAGGACCCTGCGCTCGGTGGCAAGTTTACTGTCTTGATAGCTCCACCCCTTGTGCTCGCGCGCGCCCTCCTCGTTAAGGATCGTGCCCCTCAGCGGTTCGTACACTGCCAGGGAGCTCACATGTACCAGGCGGCGGACGCCGGCTTGCTTCGCCAGCTCGATCAGAAGGTCGACCGCCCGCAGGTTGGCATTTGGGGATCGCAGGTCGTGGGCACAGTGAATGATGGCATCACAGCCGGCGACTCCCTCTTGCAATGCCGCCCGGTCGTCGATCGAGCCAAATACGGTATCCACGGGGAAGCGTGAAATGCGCACAGCCGCGGCGCGGCGATGGACCATGCAGATAGGCCTGGCCACACCCGTTTCGAATAGTTTTTCGACAAGGCGCCCACCAATGAAGCCGGTCGCGCCGGTTACAAGCCAGCGCCGATCAGAGGGCCTCTCCGAGATCGGCTGGCGGGCAGCCTCGCTTTCCCAGGGTAGAGTAAGCGATTGCCGCATCCTGTAGCACTGCCGGATCAGGGCGACGGTCTTGATCGATTCGACGCCCGAAACTTTCGGATGCCCCGTGTGAACCGCATTCTGCAGCGCTATCAGCTGTGCCTCGAAAAGTTTGCTCCAGGGCTGCACCGGAAGCTGCGAAAAATCGATGTCGCCGCCGCTCTTTTCGGTCAGGTCCTTCGGCACCCGAAGCGCTGAATTGTGCTGCAGTGAAACTTCCAGCACACCCTCGCTGCCTTCAATGTACAGGCTGTTGCTAAGTTCACGAGTGCGGCTCAGTTCAATGACGCCCGTGGCGCCGTTTTCGAGTTTGAGGTGCAAAAGGGCTTCGGATTCCACGCCTCCGGCACTGTCGTCGGCATAGTCGACAACCTTTGGCTCACCAAACAGCCAAATCGCGCTGTCCACGGCGTGGCTTCCAAGGTCCATCAGGACACCGCCTCCCGCCGCTTCGCGCTTGAGCAGCGAGTCGGACTTCATCTCCCAGTCGTAGACATATCCTTCGCGAATTTTGAACGCGCGGACATCCCCCAGAAGCCCGCGCTCCAGAACTCGGCGCACCAGCCTCAGGACATGCAAATAGCGGCGGAAGTGCCCGACCGAAATGGTCACGCCGCCGCCCTCGGCCGCCGATATCATCGCGTCACAGGCAGCGACCGTGGTGGCCATCGGCTTTTCTACATGAACGTGGATGCCGCGTCGGAGAAGCGCTACGCAAACCTCTTCGTGCGCCTGATGCGGCGTCGCGACGATGGCGGCTTCGATTTCTCCGTCCTGCAGCTCATCAAGAGAGGTGACCGCCCGCGCGTTCTTGAACGGCTTGGCCATCGCCCGCGCTCTCTCCAGCGACGGATCGACGAAGGCAACGGGGCGCCAGTTCAGACGCCTGAGGCTTGGAAGATAGGCGCGTTCGCTTATGTTGCCGCAGCCGATGACCGCCAGCTTGGGCAATGGCGAATTTTCGTCACGCTTGCCCAATCTCTATCCCCTGCCCAAAACACAGGTTCGCAAGCCCATAGCCATCCCGATGCCAGCGTCAATATCCAAGAAAATCAATGTAGCATATCCCCACAATATTCGTGAATTGCCGCACATTTAATGCAGTGTCTTTTGCAATATTCCAAAACATAGATAAGTAACCAAAATACCACTACCTCGGCCTATATTAAGATTTTTTTGACTGTATATTGGGCGGTACTACAAAAAAAATGTCGCCCCCACTTTGCAACTACGCGCCTTTCCCCTTTTGCGTGCAGGACCCGATCCCGGAATTTTACATAGAGCCGCCAGCCAACTTACTGATATCGCCTTGATTTACAACAGCCCTTCCTCGACTCCAACGCTTTGGCCTCTGCGGTCTGTGCGAGCGCCCATGCACAATCTTCAGCTCGGAAATCCTCCACAGGAGTTTTTCCGCCACCCGTGCCAGCGGCGCGACCCTGAAAATGCTACTTCGCTCTTGAGCGCACGAAGGGCAGAGCGACGACCCTGGCGCTCGTGGGAATTGGGCTGACGTTGAAATCGACTTGGCACGTCGAAGACGAGATTCGCGCGCGCAATCTGGCTGTCGTTTTTTTCTGAATACGTGATCCAAGATCAAGGCCTCGATTTACTCTATCCGGACCGGGTACTCTATCCGGACCGGCAGTATCTCCCGGCACGAGTACGAAGCCTTATCGATTTCATGGTCGGTCAGTTCGGAACAACAAGCCATTAAACCCTATCACTCAGTTTTCCGGACAGTTGCTCGGTCCTGATAGGCCCGACAAAACTGGGGAGTGCCTGCATGCCGCTGCAAAATCGCGTGACGCCCTTTGGGGATGTTATTGCAGACCCCGCGCGTGGCCTCTTCACCGGCAATCGCGGCTGCCTTTGTGACGAGGCCGGAAAGCTGGCGCGCCGCCGGTGGCGCCTGAAAGCCTGGATAACCTGTCAGCTCAGTTTCAAGGGCTGGTGGCGGCCAGTGATGCAGCCGCGCGTATGGACAGAGCTTTTCTTCTTGGACGAGGCGACCGCTTTGGCTGCCGGCCATCGGCCTTGCGCACTGTGCCGGCGCGCGGCGTATAACGCCTATCGTCGCGCCTGGGCTGAAGCCCAGGGTTTGGCGAAGCCGCCTAAAGCGACCGAGATGGATTCTCAATTGCACCGCGAACGGACCCGTCGCGACCGAGGCAAGGTGACCTTCCGGGCCCGCGTGGCGGAGCTGCCGGACGGCACCATGGTGCGCCTGCCAGGCCCAACCCGAAAGGCGGCGCTGATACAGAACGGCCGCTTTATGGAGTGGACGCCCAGTGGCTACGTCGGGACACACCCCCGGATTGCTGACATCGTCGAAGTTCTGACCCCGAAATCAAGCGTCGCCGCCCTCGCGGCCGGGTATCGTCCATTGTTGCACGTGAGCAGCGATCCAGTGGCCGCTAAAGATTGATACCCGCCACATACGGCAGCGGTCGGGTTTCGTCCGGCGAATCACGCGATCTCCAGCCCGACATCATTGGCAGATCGGGGTTTCCCATGCGGCCTTGGCCGAAGCCCGCGAGTATTGGGTGTGACCGTCATACTCCAGGCGGTGGCATGCGCGCGTCGATCGAGGACAAAGCAATTGGCCGGGAACCTCTCGATGCCCGGCCAACGACCTTATCGCCAGTCTATATTGACAGTCTATTCGGCCGGCGACGTGGCTGTCGTTTCCGTTTCCGGGTTCTTATCCGGGTCGAGTTTCCAGATCGTCCAGCCCATGATGCCGTATAGCATGGTGATGAGCGGCGACAGCCAGCAAAAGAAGGCGAAAGGCAAGTAGGCGATGGTGGCCACGCCCAATGTCGCCGCCTGATAGGCGCCGCCGGAATTCCACGGCACCAGGTTGGCCGTAACGGTGGCGGAGTCCTCAACGGCGCGAGAAAGGTTCTCCGGCGCCAAACCGCGATCGCGGTAGGCTTGTGCATAGGTGCGCGCACCCATGACGATCGCCATGTACTGATCGCAGAGGATCATATTCGCACCGATACTCGTCAGCACTGTCGAAACGATCAACGAACCATCGGACTTGGCCATTTCTAGAACCTTCGCCGCAATGGCCTTCAGTTGGTTTGTCCGCTCCATGACACCGCCAAACATCATCGCAACGATGACAAGGCTGATGGTGTACATCATCGAATTCATGCCGCCGCGGCTCAAAAGTGCGTCGACATCCGCGTTACCGGTGGCTGATTCGAAACCGCTAAAGGCCGCACCGACAATGGCGCTGTAGTCGGCACCCTGCAGGCCAATGGCGAGGATAACGCCTGCCAGGACCCCAAGGGTTATGCCGGGGATGGCAGGCATCCGCTTGTAGGAGACGGCCAACACGATCAATGGAGGCAATATCATGGCAATATTGATCGTGAAGTTTTCGTCGAGGATCGCCAGAATCGACTGAATGCGCTCCACATCGCCTTCACCGGCGGAATACTGCAGCACAATGACAATTTCGATAACCAGCGTGATCGCAATTGCCACTCCGGTCGTATAGGTCATATGCTTTATGTGCGTGAACAGGTCGGTTCCCGCGAGCGCAGGCGCCATATTGGTCGTGTCGGAAAGCGGCGACATCTTGTCGCCGAAATAGGCTCCCGAGAGAACAGCACCAGCCACAATCGGGAGCGGAAATCCAAGTCCCGCACCAACGCCCATGAGGGCCACGCCAATTGTGCCCGTCGTTCCCCAAGTGGTCCCCGTCGCAAGCGAGGTCAAAGCACAAATCAAAAGGGTCGCCGGCAGGAAGATCGCCGGGGAGAGAATTGTCAGGCCATAGTAAATGAGAGTTGGCACGACACCGGCGAGGATCCAGACGCCGATCAAGATCCCGACTATGATCAAAATTATCGTGGCCGGCAGGGCTGCGTGATTCCGCGCACCATGCCATTTTAAATGTTTTGCCATGAAAATCCGCAGCGCAAGGCCACCAACGACGCCACGATTACACCGAGCAGCATGGGAATGTGGGGGTCCAACCCATAAATTACGATCGACAAGCTAATCCCCACCACCAGCGAGAACAGCGAGACCAGAGCCTCCCAAAAATGCGGCGCTCGGGCGCCTTCCGGTATGTCCGTCTTCATGTCTTGCCCCGCAAGGTCGGTTGTTCCAAGTCTCCTGCCACTTGGCTCACTCTGGTCCAACAAAAAAAGTGTGGAGAACTGTCTGGCGAGAATCCAGATGTTTGGCATGACTTCGCCGCATGGCCCTTGACCTCGGCCTTTAAGTTACGAGCGCTGTCTTTGGTCGCGGCGATGACCTTCATGGCATGGGTTCAAATCCTATCCGCGCGCAAAACCCTCGCCAATTGGCGGGGCGTTGGCGTTTGGTTGCGGGCTGACACAGTCCAGTGGACTGTGTCAGGGAGCTGATCCCTTCGCGGCGCGACTGGCGCCACGGTTGCCGCTCATACCTACGGTCGTAGGCTCAGACCCTGCCCCCACCAACAACATAGGGCCCCGATTGGGGCCCTTTGGCGCTTGGTTGCGGGGGCCCGCAACCATCTTAACCTGCTCTTTGATACGCTGGGTCTGTCAGCTTAAGTGTCGCCCTCGCCTGTGCAAAATTTTGACCCGCGAAGCTTGACCTAATGCTCCCCGCTATCCAGATTATAGTTAGTGCTTCATAACTAACTATGGCTCAGCAATGCGTGTCCGAAAACCCGCTGAAACCCGTAAGGCGGAAATAATCGATGCTTCCCTCCGCCTAGCCGACAGGCTCGGCCCCGACCGGCTAACGACCGAGGCCATAGCGAACGCCGTGGGCCTTACCCAGCCGGGAGTATTCCGCCATTTTCCAAAGAAACAGGATCTTTGGGAGGCCGTCGCCGCACGCATTGGAGCAATGATGGAGGCGCGCTGGACGAAGGCTCAGAGCAGCGACGGCGCGGCAACAGACAGGATTCGCGCACTGATCGCCGCACAATTGCGGCTGATTCAGTCCACGCCGGCGATCCCCGCCATCCTATTTTCGCGGGAGCTGCACACCAAGAACAAGGGCCTGCGCAAAGCCTTCTTTGGCCTCATGACCCGCTTCCACCGAATGATCGCCGATCTGGTGGCACAAGCGTGCAAAGCGGACGAGCTGCGCATTGATCTCGACCCCGACGATACCGCTTTCCTCATTGTCGGCCTGGTCCAGGGCCTCGCCGTTAGGTGGTCGATCAGTGGCCGCAACTTCAACCTGATAGAGGAAGGAAGCCGCCTTCTTGATCTTCAACTGAGTGGCTTTGCCTGCGCACCGGCAGCCGCTGCCGCGAAAAGGAGGGTATCATGAGAAAGCGTGTTCTCCGGTATCTCCTGGCGCTGCTCGGGACCGGCGTCGCCGGCGCGCTCGTGTTTCTCTTCATCTTCATGCGCCCGTTGCCGGTGGAGGTCGCGCATCCGGCCGAAAACGTGCCGATCCAGGTCTTTGGTCTCGGAACGGTGGAAGCGCGTATCCTGTCGAAAATCGGCTTCGAGGTCAGTGCCGCGCTCGTCGAGTTGCACGCCGATCACGGGGAACGGGTGAAGGAAGGCGACATTCTTGCCCGTCTTCATAGCGCCGAGCAGGAGGCCCGCCTCGACAAGGCCGGGGCGGGAGAGGTCAACGCAGAAGCGGCGGTGAAGATGGCGGAGGCCGCGGTCGGAAAGGCACGCGCGGTTCTCGCCCAAAAAAAACAGGTGAACCGACGCAAACAGGCGCTCATCGCCAAGCAGACGGTCTCGGTAGAGGCCGCCGAGGAAGCACAGTTGGAAGAAGATGTCGCCGCCGCCGAGCTGGCCGTGGCCGTCAGCGACGTAGAGGTCGCCAAAGCGACCGTCGAAGATGCCAAGGCACAGTACGAGTACGAGAAGGTTCTCCTCGACCACCACACTCTCAGAGCGCCCTACGACGCTATTGTCGTCCAGCGCCACAAAGAGCTGGGCTCCGTCCTGACCGCCGGCGAACCGCTCTTCACGCTGGTCGCTCCGGAGACAGTCTGGGCGCTTGCCTATGTGGATGAAGCGCGCGCCGGCGATATCCGGGTGGGCGAACCTGCCGAAGTCCGCTTGCGGTCCCTGCCACGGCAGATGTTCGAGGGTCATGTGATCCGCGTCGGCATTGAAAGCGACCGGGTAAGTGAAGAGCGCCGCGTTTATATCGCCTGCGACCGTTGCCCCGAAAGCTTCCATCTCGGCGAACAAGCCGAGGTCTTCATCACGACCGGCGTACTCGACAAAGCACTTCTGGTACCGGAAACGGCTGTCGAGCATTTCAACGGGACCGAGGGCATGGTCTGGACCGTGGAGGACGGCGAGTTGAAACGCCGCAAAGTCGCGTTTGGCCAGAGAACACTCGACTCCCGGCTTGAAATCACCGATGGCCTGCCGGAAGGCGCGCGTGTCGTCAGCGCGCTGCGTCCGGGGCTGCGCGAAGGCCGCGCCGCCAAGGTGCTGGAGGAAACGTTGCCATGAATCTGGCTTATCGGGATATCCGGCACAATCTCGGACGGTTTCTGCTCACCTGTTTCGGGCTAAGTCTTTTGCTGGGTGTCGTCCTGTCCATGATCGGAATTTATCGCGGGTTGGTCGAAGACGCGCTAACGCTGGTTCGCGCCCCCCTTGTCGATGTCTGGGTCGTGGAATCGGGTACGCGGGGGCCTTTTGCAGAGTCCTCGCGTATTCCGGGCGATACGCGGGAAGCCATTGCCAGGCTTCAGGGCGTCAGCGCGGCGGGCAGCGTGACCTATCAGTCTATCGAGACATTCTACGGCAGTGCAAAGCTGCGGCTTTATGTCGTTGGCTACGAACCCGGACGCCCCGGCGGGCCTGATCGGACAACCACCGGGCGTCCGATTGGCCGGAGCCACTATGAAATGGTCGCAGACAAGCGTACAGGACTCTCACCCGGCAGTCGCGTGCAACTGGGGCGCGACACGTTCACGGTTGTCGGCCTGACCGATGGACAGGTTTCTTCTGGCGGCGATCCGGTCATCTTCATCACGCTGAAGGATTCCCAGCAGCTTCAGTTCGAACTGGCGCCGCCCGCGGCACGGCGGGAGGTTGCCCGAGGCAACGGGCCCGATGATACGGACACCATCAACGCCGTGGTCGCTCGTGTGTCACCGAATGTTTCGCCTGAAAGCGTGGCTGAAGCGGCACGGCGCTGGAAACACCTTGCTGCGATGAGTCAGGCAGAGCAGGAACTCATCCTCACGCGATCCGTTGTTGAACGGGCACGCAAGCAAATCGGGCTCTTCACAGCCCTGCTGTTGATCGTTTCAGCGATTATCATTGCGCTGATCCTTTACACGATGA
This sequence comes from Kiloniellaceae bacterium, assembly GCA_021776145.1. Taxonomy (GTDB): domain Bacteria; phylum Pseudomonadota; class Alphaproteobacteria; order Kiloniellales; family Kiloniellaceae; genus JAJFGM01. The sequence goes on from JAJFGM010000047.1 coordinate 10,883, forward strand.
CCATGGATAAATTGCGAGAGATTGCCACCCTCAAGCTGATTGGCGCGCCGGACCGCACCATCGTCGGGCTCATCTTGCAGCAAGCCCTCGCCATGGGCGTGATCGGATTTAGCTTCGGGGCGCTCCTGATTTCAACCACTAAGGACTATTTCCCACGCCGCGTCATACTCCAGCCTGAAGATGGCCTCGCGCTCGCGGCGGCCGTGATCCTTGTTTGCGACCTCTCAAGCGCCCTCGGGGTGCGCCTGGCGCTCAAGCACGATCCGGCAACGGCATTGGGGGGCTAGCGAAGAGCAGTCCCGGCAGAGAAACCCCGCTTGTCCAAGTGCGGAATGTCTCAAAACATTTCGGCGAAGGCGAAACCCGTGTCGATGCCTTGCGCGATGTCAGCCTGGAGGTCCATCCCGGTGAGGTGGTGGCGCTACTTGGTCCGAGCGGATCGGGCAAAACCACACTTTTGAACGTCATCGGCTGCATTGTGGAGCCCAGCACAGGCTGGCTAAACCTTGACGGCGAGGTTGTCTATGACGGGCATTGGCTGCGATCCGACCTGCGCAAGCTCCGGCTGGAGAAAATCGGTTTCATTTTCCAGTTCCACAACCTTCTCCCCTTTCTCAACAGCACCGACAACGTGGCGGTGGTGTTAAACTTGGCCGGATTTGATGCGGCAGAATCGAAACTTAGAGCGATTGAACTTTTAGACTACCTGGAAGTCGGACACCGCAAGGATGCGATGCCCGCCAATCTGTCGGGCGGCGAGGCCCAACGGGTTGCGATCGCCCGCGCCCTTGCCAACCGGCCCCGGATAATTCTTGCCGACGAACCCACCGCGGCGCTCGATTCCCAGCGGGCCGGGATTGTGATGGACCTGTTGCGCAAAGTGGCCGCAGCGCAAGAGGCTGCGATCCTTGCGGTCACCCACGATGAAAAAATCTTCGACCGATTTGATCGTATCTTCCACCTGAGAGATGGCCGCCTCGAAACTGAGAGCGCGAAGGCGGAAACCGCACTGTAGGAAAGGCCACAGATAACCAGTTATCTGGCGACCTGGATTGCCCCGAAGTTTCCAATCTCTTCGATGTGCCCTTGAGGTGACACGGTGAAAGGGGTCCAGGTTTTGGGTTAATTTTTGACGGAATTCCTGAAGGAGGTAGTAGCCTATGTGACCGCACCCCACGGTTACAGCGAACGCTGCGCCTGCAGGCTGACGCGGCAGCATCGTTCCACGCAGCGGAAGCCGAGCACACGCGATCCGCGGACCAAGTTCAGGCGTCGAATGCACGAGATCGTCGCCACGCGGGTCCGGTACGGTTATCGGCGGGTGCATATCCTACTGAAGCGCGAAGGCTGGTTGGCGGGTCGCAACGTCGTTCACCGATTTTACCGCGAAGAAGACTTGGCGCTGTGCACACAGCGGCCACGCCGACGCAAGATGGCTGTGCACCGGGACGCTCTCTGCCCGTCAACGCGGGTGAACGAAGCGTGGAGCCTGGACTTTTTCCATGATCCGCTGAGCAACGGCCAGAATTTCAGAGCGCTGACCATTGTTGATGTTTTTCACCCGCGAGGCGATCGCAATCGAGGTTGGCCAGCGTCTGCACGGAGATCATGTTGTCGAGGTGCTCAACCGCTTGGTGCGGCAGCGCAGGGCAGCGAAATATTTGTTTGCCAACATTGGCAGCGAGTTTACCGGCCTTCTCATTGACCTATGGGCTTACCATCATGGTGTACGGATCGACTTCTCGCGACCGGGCGAGCCGACCGGCAATGCGCATATCGAGACGTTTAACGGGTCGCTGCGCGACGAGTGCCTGAACCTGCATTGGTTCGACACCATCGCCGAAGCCAGGGGCCTGATCGAAGCCTGGCGGGTCGACTACAATGTTAGCCGTTCTCACATGGCTCTTGGAAACCTATCCCCGGCAGAATACGCTCCCTGGACAACAACTTCGACGCCCCCGATCGGGGGCATCGCCGTCAGTAACTAACGCTGAGGGCGGACCACCAAACCCAAGCGCTTCAACCGTCCGGACTCTTCTCATAGGAACTGAACCACTGATCTGGGGCGGGTCAATCTCCTTTATAGTCCCTTTGATCGTCTTCATGGCAAGGCGCGATATAGAGGAGTGGCGATGAGGATGCTCGGACCTATTGGTGCGGTTGCCCTTTGCATCGCCGCCTTCGTCCTCTCGCTGCGCGCCGGTCTCTCGTACGGTTTGGCGAATGCGATCAGCTTGGGCGCGGGGTCGGTCTCGCTCGTCGCCATGAGCCAATGCCTGGTGCTGGCCGCACGGCCGCGCTTTCTCGAACCGGCCTTCGGCGGTCTCGATCGCATGTATCACCTGCACAAATGGCTGGGCATCGCGGCCCTCGGCGCCATGGTTCTACACGAACAGATCGAGCTTGATTTCGAGCGATGGACACGAGAAACCGGCCTCGGCGATTTCGGCAAGGATGTTGGCGAGGTCGCGTATTATGGCTTGATCGTTCTGATCCTATTCAGCTGGATCAAGCGCATTCCACTTATCAACTGGGAAATCCCCTATCGTCTCTGGTGGTTCACCCACAGATTGACCGGCGCTTTTTTCGCGCTGTCGGTGCTTCATCAGTTGCTCGTCGATATGCCGTTCGGGCGGGCCGAGCCGCTTTCGGTGCTCTTGAATGCTTCGGGGCTTACGGGGATTGCGTGCTACATCTTCATCGAGTTCGTCGCCGCGAGATGGCGACGGCGTGGCTATCGCGTCGCCAACCTCGCGCGCGAAGCCGGAGCGACACAACTGTCGCTCCTGCCAACCGGCCAGGCGATGCGGTGGCGACCGGGACAGTTCGCTTTTCTCAGCGCGCCGGCGCCGGGACTGGGAGAGCCGCACCCTTTCACGATCGGGCTTGATCCAGACGTGGACAACGGCATCCGGGTCATGGTCAAGCCGCTCGGCGACTGGACGCGGCGACTGCCAGATCGTTTGCGGCCCGGGGATGCA
>JAJFGM010000461.1 GCA_021776145.1 Kiloniellaceae bacterium
ATGCGCATCCGCTCCAACTATCAGGTGCGCGGCAAGGCGAAACGCCTGGAGCGGCTACTTGGCGGCGGCGAACCGCGCGTCTTCGTCGAGATCGAACTGGCGCTGGTCCGCTTGTCCGACAACACGCTGGTCATCGTCGACACCTATACGGAACAGGAACCGGCGCCCGACAACGACGTCGAGACCTCGGTCATTGCCCTCAATCGCGCGACCACACGCATATTCGAACGTTTTCTCAGCCAGATCCTGCAAGCTGCCGCCGAAATGCCGGAACGTCAGGAAGCCGGGCTGACGCAGTAGCGATCCTGTGGTTCCGAACGCACCCGGGCTGCCTGAAGTCCGCTCCGGGGCGGCGCACGGGGCGGCGGGATTGGCAACCGACTAAGCAGATTCTGCTCGCGCGGCAGCGCCGCAACCGTGGCGTCGTTGCTTCACATTCCCAGCAAAGCCGCCTGATTCGGTGGTCCAAATTCGCCCGCGAATCCCGTTGTCGACGAGTCGCCCGGGGGTCCTCCAAGTCGCAAAACCCCAACTTAGTGTTGCGGGATTTCATAAGATCGGTGTCATATGTGCCCCACAAACGATCGCCAAACGATCGCTGGGGGCAGAAGACACGTGGATACGGCAAACGTCAGTGGGACGGAACCGCCAGTTCTCGAAGTCGAGGCACTGAAAACCGTCTTCCACACCCAGGACGGCACCGTCCACGCCGTCCATGGAGTCAGCCTATATCTGCGCGCGGGTGAGTTGGTCGGAATCGTCGGCGAGAGCGGCTCGGGCAAGAGCGTCACCATGATGTCGCTGATGAAACTCTTGCCGGAGCCGCCGGCCGAGATCGTCTCTGGTACCGTTCGCCTGGAGGGGCGCGACCTGCTGCGGCTTGATCCGGCCGATCTGCGCAGGGTGCGCGGCGGCGAGGTCGGTTTCGTATTTCAAGATCCCATGACATCGCTGAACCCGGTATTCACTGTTGGTTACCAGATCATGGAGCCCCTGCGCGAGCATCTGGGGCTGAACAAGGCGGCGGCCCGCGAGCGGGCGGTAGAGCTCTTGGAACTGGTCGGCATCCCCTCGCCGGGGGACCGACTCGGCGACTACCCGCACCAGTTCTCCGGCGGCATGCGCCAGCGGGTCATGATCGCCATCGCGCTTGCCTGCGACCCCAAGGTGTTGATCGCCGACGAGCCGACCACCGCGCTGGACGTTACGATCCAGGCGCAGATTATTGAATTGGTGAAAGAGCTGCGTCAGGAACTCGGCATGGGGATCATCTGGATCACCCATGACCTTGGCGTTGTCGCCGGAATAGCCGACAGGGTGATGGTGATGTATGGCGGGCTGGTGGTCGAACATGCGCCGGTGGCGGAACTCTACAGCCGACCGATGCATCCCTATACCAGGGCGCTGCTGCAGACGCTGCCCAGCCTCGACGGCACGCGCAGCGAACGGCTGCGTTCGATCGCCGGTCAGCCGCCACACCTGTCGGCGGCGCCGACATCCTGCCCCTTCGCGTCGCGCTGCGCCCATGTTCACGACCGTTGTCATGCCGAGAATCCACCCCTAGCGGCGGTCTCCGAGGGCCACGACGTCGCTTGCTGGTGGCGACCGGAGCAGGTCGCATGAGCCAAGGCGCTACGATAGCCGAGACGGCCGCTCCTGAGCCCTTGGCGTCGGACGACGAGGTGCTGTTGAGCGTCGAAAACCTCAGCATGCATTTCCCCGTCTACAAGGGTGTCATTCGCCGTCAGGTCGGGGTCATCAAGGCCGTCGACGGCATCAGTTTCGACATTCGCCGCGGCGAGACCCTGGGGTTGGTTGGCGAATCCGGCTGTGGCAAGTCGACGGTGGGACGGTGCATTCTGCGTCTCTACAACGCCACCGGCGGCCGCATCCTGTTCGGCGGCCAGGACATCACGGCCTTGAGCGGCGAAACGCTGCGGCGCATCCGACCGCGCATGCAGATGGTCTTCCAGGATCCGCAGGCCTGCCTGAATCCGCGCATGACGGTGAGCTCGATCATCTCCGAGCCGCTTGACGAACACCGGGCCGCCAGTGGCGCCGCCAAACAGGAGCGCGTGCGCGAGCTGCTCGATGCCGTCGGCATGAACCCACGCTTTGCCAACCGCTATCCGCACGAATTTTCCGGCGGTCAGCGCCAGCGCATCGGCATCGCGAGGGCGCTGGCGCTGAATCCTGAATTCATCGTATGCGACGAGCCGATCGCCGCGCTTGATGTTTCGATCCAGGCGCAAGTGGTGAATTTGCTGGAGGACCTGCAGGCGAAGCTTGGGCTGACTTACCTGTTCATCAGCCATGACCTGTCCATGGTGCGCCATATCGCCGACAGGGTCGTGGTGATGTATCTGGGCAAGGCGGTCGAACTGGCGCCGCGCGACGAGCTCTATTCCGACCCCAAGCACCCCTATACCCGGGCGTTGCTGTCGGCGGTGCCGATTCCCAATCCGCAGGTCGAGGCCCATCGCTCGCGTATCATTCTGACCGGCGACGTGCCGAATCCGGCAAACCCGCCTTCGGGCTGCCGCTTTTGCACGCGCTGCCCAGTGGCGGAGGAAAAATGCCATTCGGTGGAGCCCGAGTGGAGAGAGCTGGAGGGTGGGCGCCAAGTCGCCTGCCACCTGGCGGAGTGAAGGGAAATGCTGAGTATTTGGTCCGGAGCCGGCATTGCCCTGGCGTCAAATCTGCGAAAATAGCCTCTATGCGCGGGGCTGGCGCTGTGTCCTAATCCGGTAGGGAAGCGCCGGGCGGCCTGATTTCCGTCGCGGCGATACAAAAAATCAGGGAGAAGAAACATGCGAAAATCGAAGAGTATGCTTTTAACCGCGGCGGTTGCTGCCCTCGTCGCCTCGCCGGCGCTGGCGGATCGCGGCGAGGACGGTCAGCTCAATATCCTCTATTGGCAGGCACCGTCGATTCAGAATCCCTATCTATCGGGTGGCACCAAGGACATCGAAAGCTCGTCGCTGGTGCTCGAGCCACTGGCCTACTACGACGAAAACGGCAGTATGGTCCCGGCTCTGGCCGCCGAGATCCCGACCGTCGAGAACGGCGGCGTTTCGGCCGACCTCACCTCGATCACCTGGAAGCTGAAGTCGGGTGTCGTCTGGTCTGACGGGTCGCCCTTCACCTCGGCCGACGTGGTGTTCTCCGGTGAATACTGCATGCATCCCGAAGGCGGCTGCAACGCGGCAACGAATTTCACCGACGTCAGCGGGGTCGAGGCCATTGACGGCCTGACGGTCAAGATCAGCTTTAGCGTCGCCAAACCTTTCCCCTACGGCCCCTTTGTCGGCACTACGGCGCCAATCATCCAGAAGGCGCAGTTCGCCAACTGCATGGGCGCCAAGGCACCGGAATGCACCGAGCAGAACTTCGGCCCGGTCGGCACCGGCCCCTTCAAGGTGACCGAGTTCAAGGCCAATGACGTCGTACTCTACGAAATGAACGAGAACTTCCGCGAGGAAGGCAAGCCGCATTTCAGCAGCATCTTGTTTAAGGGTGGCGGAGACGCGGCCTCGGCGGCGCGCTCGGTGCTCGAAACCGGCGAATTCGACTATGCCTGGAACCTCCAGGTGGAGCCTGAAATCCTGACCAAGATGGTCGCCGCGGGCAAAGGCAAGGTCGTGACCGCCTTCGGCACATCGGTCGAACGCCTTATGGTGCAGCTCACCAATCCCGACCCGGCGCTGGGCGACAAGCGCGGCACCGTCGAGGGCGGACCGCACCCCTTCCTCACCGACCCGGCGGTGCGTCGGGCATTGAGCCTCGCCATTGATCGGCAGATCCTCGTCGACGCCGGTTACGGCGCCGCCGGCCAGGTCACCTGCAACGTTCTGCCGGCACCGAAGGTCTTTGCCTCGACCGCCAATGACTGGTGCAAGACCCAGGACATGGCCCAGGCCAACAAGCTTCTGGACGATGCCGGCTGGGTTCCGGGGTCCGACGGTATCCGCGCCAAGGACGGCGTGCGCCTGTCGATTCTCTACCAGACCTCGACCAATTCGGTCCGCCAGGGCACCCAGGCGCTGATCAAGCAGATGTGGGGCGAGATCGGCGTCGAGACCGAGCTTAAGAACATCTCCGCTTCGGTCTTCTTCGGCGGTGACCAGTCCAGCCCGGATACCTTCCAGAAGTTCTTTGCGGACATTGAGATGTACACCAACAACTTCGACGGCACCGACCCGGAGAAGTACATGGCGAGTTGGACCTGCAAGGAAATCCCGTCACCGGCAAATCAGTGGCTCGGCAACAACATGCCGCGTTTCTGCGACCCGGCCTATGACGCATTGCTGGTCCAGATGTCGAAGACCGCGGCGATCGAGGAACGTGGCAAACTGGCGAAGCAAATGAACGACATGCTTATGGACGCCGGTGCCATCATTCCGCTGATCCATAGGGGTGGCGTTTCGGCGCATTCGGTCACCCTCGACGGTGTTCGCATGAACGAGTGGGACAGCGAACTGTGGAACGTCAAGGACTGGCGCCGCATTCACCCGTCCTAAGATTTAGGTGCTGCGGCCCGCGGAATCTTCCGCGGGCCGTCCGCCCCTTTCCCCGGATAGCCATATGTTCAGATATACGATCAGGCGCCTTCTGTTCGCGATTCCGACGCTGATCGTCATTAGCTTCATTATCTTCGCGCTGCTCGATCTCGCCCCCGGCGATCCGACAGCCAACCTGCCGCTGACCATCGACGCCCAAACCCGCGAACAGATTCGCCTGAGTCTCGGTCTTGGCGAGCCCTTCCACATTCGCTATCTCGCCTGGCTCAACCAATTCTTCGTCAACGAGCCGATGAATATACTGGAGCAAGCGTTTGGCTTTGAATTCGCCGGCTCCTCCGAGCGCCTTCGTATCCGCTCGTGGTCGACCCGCTCGCCCGTCGTTGACCTGATTATAGAACGCACGCCACAAACCCTGTGGGTGGTCGGCATGTCTTATGTGGTCGGCATTTTGATCGCCATACCGATCGGGGTGATCTCGGCCTATCGGCAGTATTCCTGGTTTGACCAGGCCGGCACGCTGTTCTCGATGATCGGGTTTTCTGTGCCGACATTTTTCACCGGCCTCCTGCTGATCGTCATCTTCTCGACCCTCGTGCCCGCCGACTCCTGGTTTTGGTTGCCGTCGATCTACGACACCACGCACCGGGTCACGGATTGGGACAGTTTCGTATTACAGGCGCGCCAAATCGCCATGCCCGTTACCGTTCTGGCACTGTTCAACGCGGCGCAGATCAGCCGCTTCATGCGCTCATCGATGCTCGACAACCTCAGCCAGGACTATGTCCGCACGGCGCGCGCCAAGGGCATGCGTGAATGGGTCGTCGTCATGATCCATGTGCTGCGCAACAGCTTGATCCCGGTGGTGACGGTAATCGCCCTCGGTGTACCGCAGATTTTCGGCGGCGCCATTATCACCGAACAGATTTTCCGCGTGAACGGTCTCGGCGCGCTCTTGATCGGCGGGATCGAGGCGGCCGATATCCCGCTGGTTCAGACCCTGACCTTTATCTTCGCGGTGCTGATCGTGGCCTTCAACCTGATTGCTGATTTGCTCTACGGCATCCTCGATCCGAGAATCCGCTATGACTGACACCCCCTTGTCCAACACGGCAGTGGAGGCCCAGCAGCCGCACCGCTCGCTCTGGTACGATGTCTGGGTCCAGTATCGCAACCATCGCGGGGCGCTGGCCGGCACCGCCGTCTTCCTGCTGATCGTGCTGGCCGTGGCCGTCGGGCCCTATCTCCACACCGTCGATCCGACCTACCTCGATTACCGGGCCAAGAATCTGGGGCCGAGCTGGGGGCATCCCTTCGGCACCGACAACCTGGGGCGGGATATGTTGGCGCAG
>JAJFGM010000462.1 GCA_021776145.1 Kiloniellaceae bacterium
CCGCGACGTCGCCGGCATACCGACACGGTTAGGTGGTGGCTGCCTGACCGAGCGTGAGATCGAAATCGTCGACTTGCTGTTGAAAGGCCATTCCAGCCAGTCCGCCGGGCTCTACCTCGACATCAGTCCGGCGACGGTGAAGGTGCACCGCAAGAATATATATCGAAAACTGGCGATTTCGTCGCAGGCCGAACTTTTCGCCCTGTTCATGGCCGAAGCCCTGGCATGAGGCTCGCATTACCTAATTGCGCCGACGCTCGATGACAAAGGACTCGTCAAGAAACCACAAACCGCCATGCTGGCGCAGGACCTCCCGCGTGGCGTCGAGGTAGCCGCCGCGGGTCATCGCTTCCTGCAGGCGCTCGTCTTCGATCTGGGCGACATAGATCGCGGCGTTCCAGGCGGCAAGCAGGGTCGAGGTGCCGATCGAACCGCCGGTCTCCGAGGGCAAGGTGTGGAGATGGTAGCGGAAAAGCGACTCTTCATCGCTGAGCGCGAGGAAATCGAATGCCGGGTCTTGCGGTTGCGCTAGGACTTGGCGCGCCGCGTCGATCAGCTCGCCGCGGCCGGTCTTGAAAGGCGCGGCCTCGGGCCAGATCTTGTGAATAATCTCCATGCCGGGGTCGCGACCATAGGATTGGATGGTGATCATCCGGCCGCCCGGCGCCAGGGCGCGCGCCAGCGGCGCGATGACGTTACGCAGTTTGAAGTCGGCGGGCATGCGCGAGCGGTAGGGCTGCGAGGCGACGACAAGATCGAAACCCAGATCGTATCCCTCGCGGCTGGGCAGGACGGGATCGAGAACGAACTGCCGGTCGCGGCGGTAGAGCACCAGGACGGCGGGGCGGGCGTAAAGCGGGTTGCCGGTCGAGGCGGATCTGCGAACCTGCCAGTTTTCGGCAAGAAATGGCTGGAGGGCGCGGATCTGATCTCCGAAGGCATGGCTGGTGTTGCCGTCGAGTGGCATCGTCAACCACTGCAGGTCGCGGATGGCCTCCTCCTTGTGCGGCCGCAGCCACGGCGCCTCGCTGTAGTAGAGATTGGTCAGGACCACGACCATCTCGGGGTGCTCGTGGAAGCGGTCCGGCAGCTTCTCCAGGGTCAGGCGCACGTCCTCCATGGAGATCTCCTTGCCGACGACAAGCCAGGGGACATGCGGGAAACGGCTGTGCAGATCGCGGAGCACGTGGCAAAGAACCGTTCCGTCGCCGACTCCGGCATCGAACAGGCGCAAGGCCGACCCGCTGGGTTCGATGGCCGCGATCTCGCGCCCGGCCCGCGCCGCCACCGCGCTCTTCTCCGAGCAGGTGGTCACGAACATCAGGTACTTTTCGCGGTTGTCAAAGAAGCGAAAGGCCTGTTTGCCCTGCGCCGCCGACACCCCTACTACCGCAGTCGCGGCCTCTTTGCCGTCATCCGCCGTCATCGTTGGACTCCGTCACCTTTGTTGCGTAGCTCGACAGGGAGATTATGACCGTTCCAGGGAGTCCAGTCGAGGCGAGCCAGGACGCTTGACATGGCCACGGTGCGAGGAGTCTTTGTGCAGCAAAGGTGTGATGAAGCGCGAAATGGAGGCTATCCACCATGTGCCGCTGGTTGTCCTACATGGGTGTCCCCATCTATCTTGAGGACCTGATCTACAAACCGGATCACTCGCTGATCCAACAGAGCCTAAATGCCATCGAAGCGAAGGTGCCGACGAACGGCGACGGTTTCGGCATCGGCTGGTACACGGAGCGGGACGAGCCTGGCCTCTATCGGGAGGTGTTGCCGGCTTGGAACGACCTGAATCTGCGATCGCTGTCGCATCAAATTCGTTCCGGCCTGTTCTTTGCCCACGTCCGCGCCTCCACCGGCACCGAGACCGTGCGTTCGAACTGCCACCCCTTTGCCTACAGGAACTGGCTGTTCATGCATAACGGACAGATCGGCGACTACGGGCGGGTGCGGCGCACCCTGGAGACCATGATCCCCGACGGCTTTTACGATTTTCGCGCCGGCAGCACCGATAGCGAGGTCCTGTTCCTCCTGATGATGGCGAACGGTGCCGAGGATGATGCCTGCGGTGCTCTGCGCCAAACCTTGACGCAGGTCGAAGAGGCCATGCAGTCGGCGGCCATTACGCTGCCGCTCCGCTGCACGGCGGCGCTCAGCGACGGCAACAGGCTGATCGCGCTGCGCTACGCCAGCGATGACAAGCCGCCGAGCCTCTATTATTGCTGGGAAGGCGACCGGACGATGGTCGTTTCCGAGCCGATCGACTCGAACACTGCCGCTTGGCGGGCCGTGCCGCCCAACCACCTTCTCGAGGTCACTGGCGGCCAGGAGCCGTCGGTCTGGGCACTCTGACGAATACTCGATTATCGGATTTTGGCGACACCCAGCGGCACGTTGTATTTCTGGCACCAGACGTAGACCTCGTTGTAGGTGCCGGCGTCGATGTTTCCGGGGATCGCATAGTGCTGTTCGCCGCTGTTCTTTTGCAGTGGCGCAAGGATGGTTGCGGGGTCGAACTTGCCGTCGCGGCCGAACCCGACCTTGGGATCGGGCGCACCGTCGAAACGGAAGTTGGGGCGCAGCTGCACCTGGGCGCCCTCCAAACCCGTGACGATCGCGACGTCGCCCGAGGTCACGTGTCCGCTGGCGCCCTTGAAGCTGCCGGCGGCGAGGTCTTCCGCCATGACATCCGAGGTGGCGCCAAGTGTCGCCAGAACAACGAGTCCGACCGACAGTGCCATGGCTTCGATAAACTTGCGCATTAAGTGAACCTTTCGATTTTTCGGTCTTTCGGGCCGGCACCGGATTGGCGCGGCAAATGGCATAGCTTGCCACGGTTGCATGCGGGCCAGTGCGTTAATCGTGAGGACGCTGTGACGATCACTGCAGCGCTTCGAGCAGCGCCCGGCAGATGCGCCGACCGCTGTCGGCGTCGAGATAGGGGTGCATCGGCAGCGACAGGATCTTGTGGCTGATCTCCTCGCACACGGGCAGGGAACCTGCGCCGCCGCCGAAGCGGGCGTAAGCGGGATGGAGGTGGAGCGGCGGCGCATAATAGACACCGCTTGCGATCCCCTGTTGGCCGAGTGTATCGCGGACGCGGTCCCGGTCGTCCAGCAGGATGGAATAGAGCGCCCAGGCACTGGCACTCCCGGCCGGGCGCGGCGCAAGTGTTACGGCGCCGGCGAGCGCCGCGTCGTAGCGCCCGGCGACAGCCTCCCGGGCCGCCAGTTCCTCCGCGAAAATTTCGAGTTTGGCCAGAAGCACCGCGGCTTGCAGTGTGTCCAACCGGCTGTTGACGCCCACTTCGACAGCGAGGCCGCCGGCCGCGAAGCCGTGGCCGCGCAAGGCCCGCAGCCTGTCGGCGCGGGCCGCATCGTCGGTGAAGAGGCAGCCGCCATCGCCGTAACAACCAAGTGGTTTGGAGGGGTAGAAACTGGTCGCCGTCACCGGTGCCAGACTGCCCACGCGCTGATTGCCCCTTGACGCGCCGTAACTCTGTGCCGCGTCGGCGAGGACGAATAAACCTTGTTCGTCGGCAATCGCCGCGATCGCGGCATAATCGGCGGGCAGGCCGAAAAGGTCGACCGGGATGACCGCGCGCGGGCGCAACGCGCCGGCGCGCACGGTCTCCTCCAGACAGGATCGCAGGTGCGCGGGGTCGAGGTTGTAGCTGTTCCGGTCGATATCGACGAAGACCGGCGTCGCACCGAGGTCGGCGACAACCTCGGCCGTCGCGACAAAAGTAAAAGCGGGAACGAAGACGGCATCGCCGGGGCCGATGCCCTCTGCCATCAGGGCGATCCTCAGGGCGTCGGTTCCATTGGCGACGGTTACCGCCTGGTCCACCCCACTGAAGCGCGCCAGGGCGGCCTCGAGCTCGGTGACCTCGGGTCCGAGAATAAACTGCCCCGCCGCCAGCACCGCGTTTAGCCGGGCCTCGATGCGCGGCTGCAGCACGCGGTACTGTGCCGCCAGGTCGACGAATGGCAGGGGAGGATCGGTCACGCGAAATCACTGCTCGTTGCGAGGCGCCCAAATAGCGGAGCGCAGCTTATACACCTCGCCGCCGCGAAACATCCTATTTCGGCGGCGGGCTCTCGTCGGCGACTTGGCGCACAAAACGGGCGTGGGCGCTCAGGCTCTCGCTCACCAGTTGCGCCGCCTTGAGGACCTGGAGCCCGGCCTCGCCCGAGACCAGCGGTTCGTTGCGCGTGACGACCGCCGTGACGAAGGATTCGATCTCGCGCTGTAGCAAATCGGTCTCGCCGTGGTCTTCTTCCAGCGTCTCGATTTTGGGGTAGCCGTCGCCGCGGCTTCCCGGAGCCCGTCGTATGATCCGGATCGTGCGCTCGTCGAAATTGATGTTGGCATACTGATCGGGCTCGAAGATACGCATGCGGCGTTCGGTCTTGAGGCTGATGCGGCTGGCGACGATGTTGGCGACGCAGCCATTTGCGAATTTAAGGCGCGCGCTGACGATATCGTCCAGGTCCGAGAAGACCGGCGCACCGGCGGCGTCGACCGAGACGATCGGCGAATCGACGAGCGAGAGGATGAGGTCGAGATCGTGGCTCATCAGGTCGAGAATGACGCTGACATCGGTCCCGCGTGGCTTGAAGGGCGCAATACGCACCGAATCGATGAAAAGCGGCCGGTGAATGGACTGGCGCAGTGTTTGGATCATCGGCGCGAAGCGTTCGAGGTGGCCGACCTGGAGAATTCTCCCCTTGCTGCGCGCCAGCTCGATCAGCTTCTCGGCGCTTTCGGCGTCGCTGGTGATCGGTTTTTCGACCAGCACGTCGACACCGTTGGCGAGGAATTCGCGGGCCACATTGTAGTGCTCGTGGGTTGGAACCGCGATGCTGACGGCGTCAACCTTGCCGATGAGGTCGCGGTAGTCGGTGACCGCCTCGACACCGTGCTGGGCGCCAATTTCGGCGGCGCGCTCGGCGTCGATGTCGGCGATTCCCACCAAGTCGGCTTGCGGCAGCCGCGCGATCTTTTCGGCGTGGAACCTGCCGAAATAGCCGGTTCCGACCACGGCCATGGCAATAGGAGAGTCCTGTGGCACGCCCTGTCCTTCTTGGTGCACAACGCAAGCGATGCAGTAACACACCGCCATTTCCTCTGTTGGTTTAGCATGCCAGTGGCGGAAAACGGAATTGCGACTGACAAATACCGCATTCCCGGCGCTGTCGCCATGCCAGCCCAAGCACCGGAGGTCCCGCGTCGATCCGCCCACAACGCGGTCGCTGGCGACCTTAGCCCGGATTTCTCACCGTCACGCGGTTTTCGCGTCCTTGAGAAGCCGACAGGGTAGGAAAAGCGCGCGGCGCGATGCGGGACATCGGGCAAGCGCTTTGACGCACCCTGTCGGCTTCTCAAGCACGCCCTTCGGGTTCGCCTGTCGCGCGGCACTGCCGGCGGCGAGGTTCTCAACCGCAGCACCACTGCGCTTTTCGACCCTCGCCTTGCCTGTGCCGCGCGGCTGGCGAACGAAAATCCACGTGACGGTGAGAAATCCGGGCTAGCCGCGCATGCGCCCGCCGTTGGCATCGTAGAGCGGCGCTGCGGCGATCCGCGCCGGCTTCATCTCGCCCAAGAGCTCGATCTCAAAGGCTTCGCCGTTGCGTGCCAGAGCCGCCGGAACATAGCCCAGCGCGATGCTCTGGCCGATGTGGTGGGCAAAGCCGCCCGAGGTGACATAGCCGACAGGGGCACCGTCGTGAAAGATCGCCTCGTCATGTGTCACGTCGATGCCGTCGGTCTGCATGACCAGGGTAACCAGCTTTTTTTCCGGGCCCCGGTCGCGTTCGGCCAGGGCCGCCGCCTTGCCGACGAAGTCGGCCGGTTTATCGAAGCCGATGAAGGCATCGAGGCCGGATTCGGCGGCGGTGAAGTCCGGCCGGTAGTCGAGAGTCCAGGCGCCCCAGCCCTTTTCCAGGCGCAGCGACATAAGGGCGCGGGCGCCGTAGAGTTTCAGTCCGAGGTCGCCACCGGCCGCTTCGATGGCCTCGAAAAGCTTTAACTGATATTGCGGCGCGCAATAGATTTCGTAGCCGAGTTCGCCGGAAAAGGAGATCCGCGCGAGGATGACCGGCACGTCGCCGACGACACCGCGTCGGACATCGCGGAACCTGAAGGCTTCGGCCGAGACGTCGTGGCGCGTGATGCGCGCCAAGAGTTCGCGCGAACGCGGCCCGGAAATGGCGATGCCGTGCAGTTCGTCCGAGCGGTTGCGGTAGTCGACGCCGTTTTCGGGCAGCCGCGCCTCGAACCAGCGCCGGTGCATCTCCTGCGCCGCGCCGGAGCCGAAGAGGTAAAAGGTCTCGGCATCGAGGCGTGCCACCGTCAGGTCGCCGTAGAGCTTGCCCTTGGGGGTCAGCATCGGCGTCAACGTCATGCGGCCGGCCTTGGGCAGGCGGGCGGCGAGCAGGCCATCGAGAAAGGCCTCGGCGCCCGGGCCGGTGAACGCGTGCTTGGCGAAGTTGGCGATTTCAATGGCGCCGACAGCCGCGCGCACGGCGCGCACTTCTTCCGCGACGTGATCGAAGGCATTGGAGCGGCGCAGGGTCGGGGTCTCCTGCGCGCTTTCCGGGCTGTCGGCGAACCACAAGGCGTTTTCCAGGCCGAAGGCGACGCCCATGACCGCGCCGCGCCCGACCAGACGGTCATAGAGCGCCGTCGTCTTTTGCCGGCGCCCCAGCGGTAGTTCCTCGTTGGGATAG
>JAJFGM010000463.1 GCA_021776145.1 Kiloniellaceae bacterium
TGAAGATTGAGCGAAGTGTAATCGCCGTTGCGCAGCTTGATAACGCCGGGCACGCGCACGAAATCGACGCGACTGCGAAAATCGAACGAACCAATGATCGGCGACCCCGAAAGGATCAGCACAGACAGGTTCTTGTTCTTGTTGACCAGCGCGTGGGCGATTTCGCGGCAACGCCTCAAGTGACCCAGCCCGAAACTGTCGTGGCTGTAGATCAGAACTCTCTTGTCTTTGCGGCCCACTGACATGCCGCCTCCCCCGTGTTCCGGCCCCGACGCCTTCGCGTCCTCACGTCAGTTTCAAATCGAGGGTGCGGCCAGGTTCGCGAGCCCTTCGATGCTCATCGGACGGTGAAAGCTGGCTCAAGGACGTCCCGGACCCAAGCGACAACACGACGTGCAAGCGTGCGCGACTATGCCATAGCTGGCCCTGGCAGCGAAAGGGCGTTTGCTGAACATCGAAAAGCGGCGTCTTTGTGCCGTCACCGGCGATGCCGGCTCCGGTTTACCGTCTGCGCGGCATGGGCTAAGTTCGTCAGGCGCGGCGCAAGCTGCGGAACTCCGGGTTGGCGAACGAGACAAAATGGAACGCAGCCTTTTCAAATACATCTGGCACCACAGCCGTGCCGAGCAGCTGTCGGTATTGTTGCTCGTCTTGATTTCAATGCCGTTCTATTTCTTCTCGCTCAATGTTCCGAAATCCATCGTCAACGAGGGTATCCAAGGCGACGGCTTTGCCACGCCCGATGCCACTCAACCGTTTTTCGCCATCGAGATTCCCTTTGCCGAGGCCATCTTTGGCCGTGAGGTCGTGCTTTTCGAAGGCATCCAGCTCGAACAGCCTTCGATGTTGCTGGCATTGAGTTTCCTTTTCCTTGCCCTGGTTCTGATCAACGGCCTTTTCAAGTTCACCATCAACACCCGCAAGGGACGCATGGGCGAGCGCCTGCTGCGCCGGCTGCGCTTTGAATTAAGCGATCGCATCCTGCGCTTTCCGATTATCCAAATGCGGCGCGTCAAGCAGGCCGAGATGGCCACCATGATCAAGGACGAGGTCGAACCGCTGGGCGGCTTCATCGGCGACGCCTTCGTCACCCCGGCCTTCCTTGGTGGTCAGGCGATTACCGCGATGGCCTTCATTATGGCCCAGTCACCGTGGCTCGGCCTGGTGGCGGCGACCATCGTCCTTGTGCAGGCCCTTCTCATCCCACGGCTGCGCCGCCGCATCTTGCAACTCGGTCGACAGCGCCAGTTGACGGCGCGCCAGCTCGCCGGGCGGGTCGGTGAACTGGTCGACGGCGCGACAGAGATTCAAGCTCACGACACCAGCAACTTCGAACGGGCCGATCTGGCCGCGCGGCTCGGGACCATCTTCAAAATCCGCTACGAAATCTTTCAGCGGAAGTTCTTCGTCAAGTTCCTCAACAACCTCCTCGCACAGATCACGCCCTTTGTATTTTATGCCGGTGGCGGCTTGTTGGCGATCAGCGGGCGCCTCGACATCGGGGCGCTGGTCGCGGTGATCGCGGCCTATAAGGATCTGCCTGGGCCAATCAAAGAACT
This sequence comes from Kiloniellaceae bacterium, assembly GCA_021776145.1. Lineage (GTDB taxonomy): Bacteria > Pseudomonadota > Alphaproteobacteria > Kiloniellales > Kiloniellaceae > JAJFGM01. Next base: position 1,560 of record JAJFGM010000463.1, read on the forward strand.
GATCGACTGGGATCAACAACGCGCTGACGTGCAGATCAAATACGATCAGGTTATCGAGCAATTCCAGCCGCCAAACCTGATCGCGCCCGAACATCAAAGTCTCGACAACGAGCGAGGCGATGCCTTGGAAGGCGAATTGGTTGCCAGCGCTTTGGCCCTGGTTGATGAAAATAACCTGAAGTTGCTTGATTCCGTCAGCTTCTCGGTTTCAAGCCGCCAGCATGTGGCTATCGTAGGCGGCAGCGGCAGCGGCAAGGAACAGGTCGGCTTGCTGATCGCCGGGCTGGTCCGGCCGACAAGCGGTTCGATCAAGATCGCCGGACGAGATGTCGAGAATTTGCCGGCTGCGGTGACCGGACAGCGCTTATCCTATGTCGGGTCGGACAGCTATCACTTCCCCACGTCGGTGCGCGACAACATGCTTTACGGGCTCAAACACCGGCCCTTGCGGGACGCCGACTACGATAGCGCGCAAGCCGCCGAGCGAGAACGCGCCACGCTGGAATCGGCGCGGGCGGGCAATCCGACTTACGATGAAAATGCCGACTGGGTCGACTACGAGGCGGCGGACGCCTCGGGGCCGGATGACATAAACGCGCGTCTCTTCGAGGTGCTTCGGCTGGTCGAACTGGAAGAAGACGTTTACCGCTTCGGCCTCAGCGGCACAATTGACCCGCAACAACAGTCGGAAATTGCCGAGGCCGTGCTTGCCGCGCGACGGGCGCTGATCGAGCGCCTTGGCGCCGAGGGTGCCGACGACCTTGTCGTGCGTTTTTCCGCCGACAGCTATAACACCAACGCGACGCTGGCCGAGAACATCCTTTTCGGAACACCCAAGAAGACGGAGTTCGAGACCTCGGAGTTGTCGCGCAATGCCTTGATGGTGGGCCTGCTGGACGAATTGGCCTTGACCGACGATGTGCTCGCGATGGGCCTGTCGATCGCCAAGACTATGGTCGAGATTTTTGCAGACCTGCCTCCTGGCCATCCGTTCTTCGAGCAGTTCAGCTTTATCAGCGACGACGACCTGCCGGAGTTCCGACAGCTGGTCGCGCGCGGCGAAAACCAGGGGTTGGAGGCACTCAATGAAGACGAGCGCAGCCGGTTGCTCGGCCTGCCGTTCCTCTATATCGAGTCGCGCCACCGCCTGGGACTTATCGACGAGCCCATGGAGGCCAAACTCGTCGAGGCCCGCAAGCGGTTCTCCGAACTGCTGCAAGCCAATGACCCCGACGCGGTCGAGTTCTATCGCGCCGACGCCTACAACGCCGCAGCGGCGTTGCAGGACAACATACTGTTCGGCCGTATCGCGCACGGCCAGGCGCAAGCCCAGGAAATCGTCGGCCGCGCCGTGACCGAAGTTCTTGCCGATCTCGGCCTGCGCGAAACCGTCATCGAGGTCGGTCTGGATTATCAGGTCGGTGTTGGCGGCAAACGAATGAGCACGATTCAACGACAGAAGTTGGGGCTTGCGCGAGCTCTGTTGAAACAGCCCGACATTCTCATCGTGAACGAAGCTTTGGCCATCATGGATGGGGCGACGCAGTCGCGCTTGCTCGAGAAAATTCTCGCCTCGCGGAAGGGGCGCGGCGTTGTATGGACATTGCAGCGCGCCTCGATGGCCGATCATTTCGATCGCCTCGTGGTCATGAAATCGGGACGGGTTATCGAACAGGGCGACGTCGATGAGCTGCGCCGCCCGGGCTCGTTGTTCAGCGAAATGCTGGCGGCGGAATAGGACGTCCGGGGAAAACTGGGGGGCTGGGAGGACGGAAAAATGTCGATCGAGCAGGAAGTCGAAATCCTTCGCAATATTCCAATGTTTGCGAAAGTCGAGCCGACGAAACTCAAACTGATGGCCTTTGCCAGCGAACGTCTGACCTTTAAGAATGGCCAGGCCTTGTTCAAGCAAGGCGATATTGGCGATTCCGCCTATATCATCATCGACGGAACGGCCGATGTCATGATCGATACCCCGGACGGACCGCTGACGGTGGCACACTTTTCGCGCAATGACATCATCGGCGAAATCGCCATCCTTTGCGATGTGCCGCGTACGGCGACGGTCGCGGCCACCAGCGAGCTGACCGTGCTGAAAGTGACGAAGGACCTGTTTTTTAGATTGTTGAGTGACTTTCCCGATATGGCCGTCGAGATCATGCGCGCCTTGGCGCAGCGCCTCGAACACACCAACGCCCAGCTGACCGCCAGCCGGGCGGCAAATTAGCGGCGGCCGATGTCTTCGGGGCCGATGTCTTCGGGGCCGATGTCTTCGGGGCTAATACTTCCGGATATGGGCGCGGCATGAGCCGCCTCGACAGTTTCATTCGCAGACTGGAAGCGCAGCGTCGCTGCCTTGAACACGTCGTGCGCCTTGTTGCGGAGCTGCCCGGTCCGGTCTTCGAACTGGGTCTCGGCAACGGTCGTACATTCGATCATCTGCGCGGGATCTGTCCCCACCGTGAAATTTTCGTGTTTGAGCGCCGTGTCGCGGCGCACCCCGATTGTGTTCCCGATCCCGAACATCTCTTCGAGGGACCGCTGGAGATCAGCCTGCCGCGGGCCAGGCAGCGGTTCGGTGCTACGATTCCGATGATCCACGCCGACTTGGGTAGCGGCAATTTCGAACTCGACCAACGCACCTCTGTCTACTTGGCCACGCAGTTGCCTGGCTTGTTGTGCCCCGCCGGTATCGTCCTTTCGGATCAACCCTTACCCTACTCCGCCGCCGAGCAACTGGCGCTTCCACCCGAAGTCGAAAGCGGACGCTATCACCTCTATCGCGCCGCCTAAAATCGCCAGGGTCCGGCTCGCCAAGGGTATTCAGCCGAGTTCGAGCAGCAAGGGAACGTGGTCCGAAGGTTTCTCCCAGCTTCGGGTTTCCTTGTGAACGGTCATCTGCTTCAGATCGCCCGCCAACGCAGGTGTCGCCAGGATGTGATCCAATCGCCACCCATAATTTTTTTCCAGGGATTGGGCGAAACGATAACCCCACCAGCTGTAAAGCGGCTCGGGTGTCGGCACGAAGTGTCGCCCGACATCGATCAGGGCGCCGGCGGCCCAGATATCCTGCATGAGCGCGCTTTCGACGGGGGTGTGGCCGACGCTGCGCAGCAGTCGCTTGTGGTTCCAAACATCCCATTCCAGTGGGGCCACGTTCAGATCGCCGACGATGATTGCCTTACGCGACTTCAGGTCGTCACTCCTCGCCCATTCGGCCATTTCCTTGAGGAATCGCAACTTGTGCGCAAACTTGTCGTTCTTTTCCGGGTCCGGAACCGGGCCGCCCGAGGGAACATAGAAGTTGTGCAGCTCCAAACCGCCGTCCAGCTTGACGACCGCATGGCGGCGGTCATCGCGTTCGCACCACACCCATTTGTCCTGTTCGGCGAAAGGCTTGCGCGATAGCACCGCGACGCCGTTGTAGGATTTCTGGCCATGCACCAGAAGATGTTTGTAGCCAATGTCCTGCACCTCTTGCCAAGGAAAGCTGTCGTTTTCCACCTTGATTTCCTGCAGGCAAATCACGTCGGGCTGTGCCTGTTGCGTAAAGCGCGCAAGGTGCTCCAGCCGTTGGCGCAGCGAATTGACGTTCCAGGTGGCGATGCGCAGGCTCATGGCGAC
>JAJFGM010000464.1 GCA_021776145.1 Kiloniellaceae bacterium
GCCAGAAGCCCGCTGCCGCAACCAATATCGAGCACCGCCTCGCCGGCCCCGAGGCGCAGCGCCTCGAGCGTGCGCATGCGCTGGCGGACGACATCCGGTGTCATGTAGAGGCGGTCGGTCTTGCGCGACTCCTCGGCATCGTAGGTGATCATGTCGGGCCTCCCTGCAAGGAATGTGGCGGCGTGGCTTTCCATCGGAAAAATCGGCACGCTCTGTTATAGAGCAGCTATCGCCGCAAGGTGCAAAAAGGGAGCCCCGCATGACCCCCGAAAGCAACGACCTCCAATCCCGCGCCCGCGCCTATGTCGAGGCCTCCAACGCCCACGATCTACAACGCATCGCGCCGATGTTCGCGGCCGACGCCACCTACACCTCCAGCCGCACCGGAACCTTCGCCGGCGTGCCCGAGATCATCGCCATGATGGCGGGTTTCTTCGGCCAGTTCGGCGACGCGGCCTGGCACACGGAGAACTGGCGGGTAGTGGACGGGGACGGCGTCGCCTTCGACTTCGTGCTGACGGCGGGCGGCAGCGAGCGCAGCGGGGTCGAGCGGATCTTCTTCGACAGCCAGGGTCTGATCGGCCGCATCGAGATCGAGAGCTGAGAGCACGGTCCGGTCGCGCGCTAACTATACGCTGGCCCCTGATTGGCTGATGGGCCTTGGCGACGCACTACATCTCTCGCACGTCAACGGGTTGGCGGCGCGCCAGCTCGACGGAGAGGTTCTCCGTGCCGAGAGTGAGCGCGGCCTGCTGCTTTTGCTGGCGGGACAGCACCTGGCCGCCACGGACGACCGCCAGTCGTGTCGGGCGCAGCCTTATGGCCTCCACCGCGTCGTCGGCCTGGAGAATGACAAAATCGGCCGGACCACCCTCTTCCAGGCCATAGTCCTCGAGACCGAGCGCGCGCGCCCCGACCGTGGTCACGGACTCGAACAGCATGGCTTTCCGTTTCGTGTCCAGAACCTGCCCAAAGGTTGCCGCCATGTGGGCGATGTCGAGCATGTCGCAGACGCCGAAGGGATACCAGGGGTCGAGGACGCAGTCCTGGCCCAGGGCGACGGGAACGCCTCCGTCCAGGAGCTTGCCGACCGGTGCCATCAGTCCCCAGCAGGTCGCCGCCTGCATCGGCTGGACCATGATGTTCATCCCGGACTGGGCGATCTGGTCGATCAGCTTGCGTAGGTAGTAGGGATTGACGCTGGACAGCGTCGGACAATGCGAGGCGGTCACGCGGGCGCCCAGACCCAGTTCGATGGTTTCGGCGGTCAGGGCCTCGATCTGTCGCGATTGCGGGTCGGTCGTCTGGTCCATGTGCATGTCGACCAACAGGCCCTTCTCGGCCGCGATGGCGCAGAGCTCCTTGATCGAGCGGTTGCCGTGCTCGGCCGTCAGCTCATAGTCGGGGATGCCGCCAACGACTTCGGCACCGAGGTCCAAGGCCTCGCGCAGCAGCCGTTTGGCCTCGGGGTGACGCAGAAAGCCGTCTTGCGGAAAGGCGACGATCTGCAGCGTGATGTAGGGCTTCATCTCGTCGCGGACCGCGCAAAGCGCGCGCACGGCGTTCAGGTTCGGCTCGCAGATGTCGGTCTGACAGCGGATGAAAAGCGTCCCCTGGGCAATCGACCAATAGCAGATCTGCCGCGCCCGCGCCTTGTAGTCCTCGATGCTGGTCTGTTGTTTCGCTTCGGCCCAGATACGGATGCCTTCGTAGAGGTCCCCGGCCTCGTTCACGCGCGGGCGGCCATGCAGCAGCGCGGCATCGACATGCAGGTGGCCGTCAACGAAGGGCGGGGAAACGAGGTAGCCCTCGGCATCGATCTCCGCGCGCGCGCCGGCTTCGATCTTCGCGCCGATGCCTTTGATGCGGCCGTCGGCGCAGGCGATGTCCTGGTTCTTACGACCGTCGGCAAGCGTGGCGTGGCGCACGATAAGATCGAACATGGCGGCCTCCAATGATGGCATATTTCAAGACGCTCGGGCGCCGGATTCTCGTCTCGACGCTATCGGTCATGGTGTTGCATTCGACACTAACCGAGTTCGGTCAGGCTGAGAACAGCGCCCAACGGACTGGAGACTTCGAGTCAAGACAACGAGCGACCCAATAGCGGCACAGCGTTAGTCACTGGAGGTGCAGTAAGCGAGTCGGGCTTTACGTCGTTCCTTGCGCTCAGGCAGAGTCGCATCGCCGGCCCAATTTTCCATGGGAACTTAGGTCCGATCTCTTCCGCAACCAATTGCGGGCTGATGAGTCGAAACGCAAGACACGACCCCCGGCCGCGCGGACCACCAGACCCGCGCCCAGACCCCGCGCGCCCCGGACAGCGGAACAGAGGAAGAAAGTCTCCGCGGGAGCTGGCGGCGCGGCACTCTCAATTGGATGGAAATGGGTGGATTAATGGATGGGGGTGTGGCATTCTGAAATTGGATGGAAATGGATGCAAAAATGGATGAAGCCCTCGATACATCCTCTCTCACGATCACCTCTGAAATCCTCGGCCTGATCGCTGAGATTGACGAGTTCAAAGGCGCATGGCGGGCGATCGGACGCATAGCGCCTGAAAGGCTGTCGGGCCTGCGGCGGGTCGCCACAATCGAGAGCATTGGCTCGTCCACACGCATTGAGGGGGCGAAGCTTTCAGACCGGGAGGTCGAGCGCCTGCTGGAAAACTTGGAAATCAAGGCCTTTGAAACGCGGGACGAACAGGAAGTCGCCGGGTATGCCGAAGCCATGAATACCGTGTTCGAGCACGCTAGTTCTATTGACCTGACGGAGAACCACATCAAGCAACTTCACCGCGATCTGCTGCAACACTCAGCCAAAGACGAGCGCCACCGGGGCGAATACAAAACACTTTCGAACAATGTTGAAGCGTTTGGGCCTGATGGTGAGAGCATGGGCGTTATCTTCGAGACAGCAACGCCCTTTGAAACACCTCGTCTGATGACCGAGTTGGTCGGTTGGACACGGGAGCATCTAGACAAAGCCGACCTTCATCCGCTTCTGGTGCTCGCTGTTTTTGTTGTCGCGTTTCTGGAAATCCATCCCTTCCAGGATGGCAACGGGCGCGTGTCGCGCATCCTGACCACCCTTCTCCTGCTGCGCGCCGGATACGACTATGTGCCTTATAGCTCGCTGGAAAGCGTCGTCGAACGAACGAAAGAGGCCTACTACCTCGGCCTGCGGCAAACCCAGGGAACCATCCGCTCGAGTGCGCCGGACTGGCAACCGTGGGCGATATATTTTCTCAAGGCCCTGCAACAGCAAAAGCAGCGCCTGGAAAAGAAGATTGAGTACGAGCGCATCATACTTGGAGACCTGCCGAAACTGTCGGTCCAGACACTGGAACTGGCGCGCGAGCACGGGCGAGTCACCATTGCCGAAATCGCCAAGGCGACAGGTATCAGCCGCAACACTATCAAGGATCACGTCAAGCTGCTCACGGACAAAGGGCTCCTAACGCGGCATGGCGCGGGCCGCGGAACCTGGTATTCGCTTGCCTAATCAGGCAAAGGAAAACCGGCCGAATGGCCCGTTTCTCGCGGCGGATACCCACCGACCAAGACCCCTTGCCCAACAGCGATTACTGGGGTGGGCTTCGCAATCAATTATTTCTTGAGGGAAAAAATGGTGCCGCCGGCAAGAATCGAACTTGCGACCCCACCCTTACCAACATTGTTAATTATTACTTGAAATCAAATGTTTATGCTATTTTCCCCACACTTTCCCCACGCAATCAAAGAAAAAACGTCGCGTGCAAACCTGGCTGGTCCCCAGCACTCAAGAGCCTAGTCAGGGCAACTCCGCTGGCGCCAGAAACGTCAGTCGCGTGCGTGATAGTCATCGCTCGGTGGAGCTCGCTATCGGAAAGCAAGTTGTCACCGGTCTCGTGAAGTCAAACAACGCGACGCACAAAACAGGCTTCCATGTAAATTGCATCTCTGGTGATGAATTCCGGCAGGGTATCGCACAAAGGCTCTTTTGGTTTCATTTCCCTCTCTGTCTTGGATGTTCGCAGATTACGATGTAGGCAGCGCCAAAGATGTACAGAGCGGTCTGGCGATGTTGAGGGTGCCATTGGTGAGCCGTCGGCCAAAATGATGCGCGTTTAACTCTTGTTGTGCATGCTAGGTGAAACGCTCGTCAGCATTATAGGCCGATTACCTTATTCCAGTCCGAGACGTACATGTAAATGCGTGCAAACTCGGAGGGCAACAGCATGCGGTTGTGAGCGACGAAATTTCGCGCCTTTTCAAGTTCAGTCATGCGCTGACGTATCCAATCTTGGCTAGGCATAACGTCTTTGAAGTAATCCCAATTCTCTATGATTATTCCCGACAAACCACCGAAATCAACGAATTCAAGTCGGTCACCTTTAGCACCTTCGAGCCAGGAGTCTTTCTGCGCTGTTGCTTGACGCGATTCCGCCAATTCCCTGATCTTCTTCGGTACAGATCCCGTATCCCACCAGTTTGCCCCAACTTGCTCTTCCAACGTATCCCGAATAAGCGAGCGAACTTCATTTTCAAATGCGTGAAGCACAGCGTAGAGACGCGCCATTTCCAGCGCCTCATTCCTTCGTTGAACTCCAAACGGCCCCAACGCCTCTAGAAGTAACTGCTCCTCTGCTTGGCTAAGGTCCGCGCCGACCTTGATTCCTGCCTTTCGAAACACTTCGGACTCCGACTCGAACAAAAGACCTCGAAATACAAAGTCGCGCAAGAGGGAACTGGGCTTAGTCAAGAAGGTGCTCCCGAAGTGATTTGAAAATAGCGTTATACACCTCGACATCCTTTGTAGCTGGAAGGTGGATCTGAATATTGTAGTGCAGTCCTACAACACTCTGGGCAGATGGGGCTACCTCTGCGACTGCCGCCCCAACAGGCGGAGCAGATGCCCCGATCGGGAGCATAGTCAATTGTTCTTCAGTAGACTTTACTTCAGTTTCCGCTAAAGGCGCAGCGGTTTTTTCATGAAATGAGGCTAGTTTTTCTTTGCCGTACAAAACGTCTTTGTCGGATATATCTAGGAGAGCAATAAATGTTCTGGCCGCACGTTCAGCTGATATTTCAGAAATATTATAAGTGCTTTTGTATTTTCCCGAAATTAGTTTTATATCTCCCTTTCCCGGAGTGCTCTTTATTACAAATATATCTCCGTATGCTTCGCGAACTGCTTCAGCAATCACCTTTTTCCATTTCGTGGAATCCAGGAACTCCTTATAGCGCTGTGTCGGAGTGCCATCCGACGTTAGAAAGCCCAGCCCCTTCAATAATGGAATAAACGCATGATGATTTGAAGACTTGAAACCTATATCTTTGAGAAACTCCCTATTAAATTTGTCTGGCGCTTGACCTTGACGAAGTGTCTCGAAAAGCTTGCTTAGCTGACCGTAGTTTTGAACTGACTGATTTAAGAGAGTCATTTGTTCGCTCACACTGCTTGCCAATCTGTGGATTTTGCGCGATTACGCACGAATTCTTGTCAGTATGCAAGTTTTGCGCGCATTGCTAGAAATCACACTACGGCTTATGTTGAGCCTAGTCCGTACCTTCCGCTGGAAGTGTCGACAATTACCAGCCTCATCGTTCCCGTCGGCGCGCAGGTTGAGAGTCCTTGACGCTCTTGGGGGATCGAGTAGCTTCGATGCATCTCGTCAGCGGCCAGCGGCGTGTGCATTTACCGCTGCCGGAATGCCCCATCATTGCGAGTACCACCTCGCTCGGACCAGCTTGCACCGGCGGCTCGGACATTGGAGCCAATGAGAGCGGTCACAACGATTGGCGATAGCAAAGCTATATCAAGGCATCGCGGACTGCTTGGGTTGCCATTTGGAACGCCGTGGGAAAAGCACACGTAGCGCAAAGGACGCAACTGACCTTAGGCAGCCAAGCACCAGAAGAGGCGCACCTACGAGTTTGACTGCCGCTATAACTTCCTAAACGTCATTAACTCAGATCGCGCCCAGTTGTCGTGCTGCGAATCCCGATGCTGCTTGCTCTCCGCATCAATCATGTCGAAGGTCAGCTCGGTGCAGTCCGCATCAAATTGCCAGGCTCACGCCTTCGTGGGCTCGGAAGTCGTTAGCGCGGGTTCGGGCACGGAGGCGACACTGGTATCCAGTAGCACGTTTCACGCAGAGAAATGGAACCCTCCGCGAACATCCTCCCCACATTTCCCCCACACTTCCCCACTACGTTCGTAATATGTTCTGCACAACTACGCAATGAAGAGTGTCGGAGAATCCGAAATAAGCCATTGATTTTAAATAGAAAAAATGGTGCCGCCGGCAAGAATCGAACTTGCGACCCCACCCTTACCAAGGGTGTGCTCTACCCCTGAGCTACGGCGGCATTGGGTCATCAGGCGGCGCGAAGATGCCACCCTCCCCGGCCAAAGGCAAGTGCGATATCGGCGGCATCAACCGAGGTGGGGCGCTTGCCCGGGAATTGGCACAATTGCCGGCCGGAACGCCTTGACCTTGCCACATTCCGGCTCCAGGCTTTGCCCCCATGACGAGAGGGGATGAGCATCCGCCGCGCGCGCCGGGCAAATCCGGCACTGCCGGCGAAAGCCGGCAGACGCGCGAGGCGCGGGCGCTGCGCGAGAACCTGCGCAAGCGCAAATCGCAGGCCCGCCAACGCGAATCGCCGCCGGTCGCGACCGGGCAGGCGACCCAACGCGTCGGGGACAAGCGCCGCGTCAAGGACACGGGCGAAGGGAATTCTTGAGACCCCCCGTCTAATACAGTAAAAGGCGCGCAACCTTTCCGGGGGTGCGGCACCGGCAGGGTCTATTCCGGCGACATCATCGGGGTTGCGGCGTCACGCCGCAGACCCAGCAAGAGGCCAACGGGCAGATGGACAAGATCAAGGTACGCGGCGGACGCAAGCTCAAGGGCGAAATCCACATCAGCGGCGCCAAGAATGCCGGCCTGCCGCTGATGGCGGCCAGCCTCTTGACCGACGAGACGCTGCAGCTCGACAACCTGCCCTATCTGGCCGACATCGACACCATGTCCAGGCTTTTGGCCCAGCACGGCGTTGCCCTGGCGCGCCGCGAACTGTCGGCCGCCGAGGGCCGCTCGAGCCTGTGCCTGACCGCCGACCGGGTAACCAGCACCACCGCGCCCTATGACCTGGTGCGCAAGATGCGCGCCTCGATCGTTGTGCTCGGGCCGCTTTTGGCGCGTTTCGGCACGGCCGAGGTCTCGCTGCCCGGCGGCTGCGCCATCGGCACGCGGCCGGTCGACCTGCACCTCAAGGCGCTGGAGACATTGGGCGCCGAAATCGACTTGCGGGAAGGCTATATTCACGCCGCCGCGCCGAACGGCCTGACCGGCGCCGAGGTGATCTTTCCCAAGGTCTCGGTCGGGGCGACGGAAAACCTGCTTATGGCGGCCAGCCTGGCCAAGGGCGAGACCAAGCTGATCAATGCCGCGCGCGAGCCGGAGGTCACCGACCTGGCGAACTGCCTGATCGCCATGGGCGCCGAGATCGAGGGCCTGGGCAGCGACACCCTGACCGTGCGCGGCGTGTCGCGGCTGCACGGCGCCACCCACCGCGTCGTGTCGGACCGCATCGAGGCCGGCACCTATGCCATGGCGGCGGCCATCACCGACGGCGAGCTCGACCTGATCGGCGCCCGCGCCGACCACCTGGGCGCGGTCATCGAGACCCTGACCGAGGCCGGCGTCAGCATCACCGAGACCAACCGCGGCCTGCACGTGAAGCGCGCCAACGGGGCGCTGACCGGCGTCGATGTCATGACCGAGCCCTTCCCCGGCTACCCGACCGATCTGCAGGCCCAGACCA
>JAJFGM010000465.1 GCA_021776145.1 Kiloniellaceae bacterium
CGGGCGCGGGTGGGACCGGCCGATTGCGCGATGGCCGGCGACCATCCCTCGGGCAGCACGGAGTTGCCGGCCACGAGACCGTCGAAGTGATCGCGGACGCGGGCGTCGACCGCCTCGTCGAGGGCCGCGGCGTTCGGCGACGACAGGATGGCGAGGGCCTTATCCATGGCCCTTTGGTGGACCGTGGAGGAGCCTTCAGACTGCCATTGCTCGCGCAGCTTGCGGTCGGCGATTTCGGGCATGAGGGTGGTCTTGTCCAGGCGTTCCATGGTGCCGGGATTGGCGGCGAACATGCCGGCCGGCCCGGTTGCCTTGATCTCGTCGACCGACATGCTCTCCTCGGAGAAATCGAAGCCTTCGCGGACGCGCTTGACCATCAGCGCGATCTCGTTGTCGATGACGGCTTGCCCGAAATCGAACGACATCAGCGCGTCCAGCAAGCCGCCCATGACGATGAAATCCACGCCCGATAGCGCGCCGATCAGGGGCGACATGCCTTTTTCGAAGCCGGCCTGGGCGTCGCTGACCTTGGCGTTGGTCAGACCCAGATAGCCACCCGAAGGAACGTCGTAGAACCGGGCCATCTGGCAGACGGCGCTGTTCATCATGCCGACCTCGATGGCGCCCGGCGCATAGGCGCCGTCGCGCATGTCGGCGAAGACCGGCAGGAAATTGTAGATCTGGGCGGTGCCCGGTTTCGACATCTGGGCCAGCGCCGCGGCGGCCAGCCATTCGGCGTTCATCAGGGTCAGCATGCCGGGCAGTGAGTAGGGCGTGCTCAGGCCGCCCATGGGCGCGATGGTGCCGTATGCGGTGATGTCGTTCTCGGCGAAATACATCAGCATCTCGGTGCTGTCGTAATCCATGGTCAGCGGCGAAACGATCGCGCAGTAGCCGAAATTGACGAAGGGATGTTCCAAATAGGCGCCCCGCGATCCGGCGATCAATTCGCCCAGTTTCAGGATCTGCTCGGCTTCGCGTCGGTCGATGACGGACGTGCGGCAGGGCTTGGCGCAGTTCTTCAGCGCCGGATAGAAACGCGACAGGCTGAACCCATCCTTCGGCGCGTCCTCGGCCAGGGTCGATATCGAGAACATTTCGAAGCCCGGCAATTCGTTGACCAGATGGGCGATGCGCGCGATGTCGTCAGACGTCGCCCGCCGGCAAGCACCACTCACCGGGTCCACCAGGTCCGGTGCCGAACTGGCCGTGGCGATCACAGGCAAGTCGCGGGGAAAGCTGACGTCACGTGCCGGATCGCGGCCGCGCAGGGTGATGGTCGGCGGTATCAGCTTGCGGTAGCGCTCGACGACCGCCGCGGGGATGCGCACCAACTCGCTTTCGTGGTTGACCGCGGCGCCGTGCGCGGCGAAGCGGCGGCGTGCCTTTTCGTTGCGCACCAAAATACCGGCCTCGGCGAGGATTTCCAACGAGGCCGCATGGACGTACGCGATGTCGTCGTCGCTGAGGTAGGAGAAGAAGTTCATCTCGGCGGTCCCCTGTCGCATGTTTCGGCAAAGGAATCAGAACTCCGGTCTAGCGCAGCTCGATGCATAAGTTCAAATTACAGTTTTTAGGAGTTTGGCTATATTGAACTTATGGATAGAAATACGCCACCGATGGACCTGCCGCCGCTCGACTGGCTGCGCACCTTCGAGGCGGCGGCGCGCCTGGCCAGCTTCTCGGCCGCCGCGGCCGAGCTTGGCCTGACCCAGTCCGCGGTCAGCCAGCGCATCGGCAAGCTCGAGGCACGTCTGGGCCGCAAGTTGTTCCATCGGCTCGCCCGCGGAGTCGAGCTAACCGCCGACGGCGCCGCCTATCTGCCGCATGTCAGCGTCGCCTTCGTCGGCCTGGCGCGCAGCACCGGCGACCTCTTCTCCATCGACCGCAAACGCCGCGTCAGCCTGGCCAGCCCAGCCTCCTTCGCCACCTTGTGGCTGGCACCGAGGCTGGCGCGCCTGGCCAAGGACCTGCCGGGTCTGCGCCTGTCAGTCGCCGCGGTGCATCGCCCGGCCGATTACGATAGCGAACAGGCGGACCTGGAAATCCGTTTCGATGCCGGCGATTGGTCGCATCCGGTTTCGCGCCGCTACGCCGCGCGCCGGCCGGTCCCACTGTTGCCGGAAGTGCTGTCGCCGGTCTGCACGCCCGAACTCAAGGCCCGGGCCCCGGCCGGCGACTGGACGGCCCTGCCGCGCCTGGCTCTGACCGGGGCCAGACAGGGCTGGTCGGAATGGCACGCCCTGGCGCGGATCCCACCGCCGGCGCCCGGCGACCTGCGTTTCGACAGCCTGATCACGGCCCTCGCCGCCGCCAAGGCGGGCGCCGGCGTGCTTCTGACCTCGCTGCGCCTGACGCAAAGCGACCTGGATTCCGGCGCCCTGGTACGGCTTTCGCCGATCGAACTCAACATGCCGGCCGGCCATTGGCTGCTGGCGGGGGCTGGCCGCGCGGCAACACCGGACGTTGCCGCCCTGCGCGACTGGCTGGCACGCCAAGCCACGGCCGAGGGTCGCGAACCCGCGGCTGGGCTGTGACAGCGGAAAGCGTGCTGCGAATCTTCAATGGAGGTTGGCTGGGGCGGGCAGGGGCTGGTACCTCCGCCTCGCTGTAAACCTGCCCGGGCAAGTGGAAGTGCCGACTGATGTTGGCAATGTAATACAGGCGCGGCGCGCGGTTCAGATCCAGTCGACGGTCGCCACCTCTGGAACCGCATTATCAATCTCGGAGGGATTCATCCAGATGATCTTGTCGCCCTGTGCGGCGTTGAAGTCTGCGATCTTGTCTTGGCCGTAAACCGCATAAAAGGTATCGGCGCCCGCACCGCCGATCAGCGTGTCGGCTCCGCCGCCGCCCTTCAGCACATCGTTCCCATTGCCGCCATTCAGCACGTTGGACTTGTTGTCGCCGATCAAGACGTCGTTGCCACCGCCGCCAATAACGTTCTCGATCCCGGTGAGCTTGTCTCCCTCGGCTGCCCCGCCCTGGCCCTTGCCGATGGCGAGGTTGACCGTGACGGCGGAATTCACAGCCCCGTAGTAGGCAGTATCGACACCGGCGCCTCCATACAGCGTATCCTTGTCGTACCCGCCCTCGAGGATGTCGTTGCCAAGACCACCGTAAAGCGTGTCGTCACCATAACTACCGACGAGCACATCGTCGCCGGTGCCGCCATAGAGCATGTCGCTGTCCTGGCCTCCATCGAGCACGTCGTTGCCGGCATGACCGTAAAGTTTGTCAACACCATGGTCACCATTGAGGTCATCGTCGCCGGTGCCGCCATAGAGCATGTCGCTGTCCTGGCCTCCATCGAGCACGTCG
>JAJFGM010000466.1 GCA_021776145.1 Kiloniellaceae bacterium
GTCGCGCTCGGCGAGATCGAGTTCGGGCGGCAACATGAGAATACGGCGACACTGCTCTATCAGTTGGCGGTATTTTATCTGGCGCAAGACAAGACGGTTGGCGTGGAGCCGCTCCTGAAGCGAGCCCAGTCGGTTTACGAGACGGCAGTGGGTGCCGATCATCCCGCTGTTGGTTTGGTCCTGGCTGACTTGGCCGGCCTCTATCGAATGCAAGCCCGATTCGCCGATGCTGAAGCGGTATATCTGCAGATTCTGCAGGCCCGTGAGAAAGACCTAGGCGGCAACCACCCTGATTTTTCGGCGACCTTGAATGACCTGGCCGAGATCTATCGCGATCAAGGTCGCTACGCGGATGCCGAGGTCCTTTACAAGCGGTCCCTTGCCATCGACGAAGGCGCTTTCGGACCGGACCATCCGGAAGTGGCAACCACCCTTAACAATTTGGCGCTGCTCTATGAAGTGCAGGGGCGTTATGGCGACGCGGAGCCGCTCCACAAACGTGCCCTGGACATCAAGGAGTCGGTGTTGGGGCAAAACGATCCCGCGGTTGCGAGTACGCTCAACAATCTGGCGGCCCTCTACGAGAAGCAAGGACGCGTCGGCGAGGCCGAACTGCTCTTGCAGCGTGCGCTCGCGGTCAAGCAGGCTTCTGTCGGGCGCGACCACTTCGAGACCGCGGCTTCGCTCAATAACCTTGCGGTACTCTATGGCAAGTTGGGCCGCGACGAGGAGGCGGCACAACTCTATGAAAAGTCGCTGCGGATCTTCGAAAAGTCATTGGGGAGCGCCCACCCAAACGTTGCCGCGAGTCTGAATGGTTTGGCCGAAAGCCACCGTAAAGCGCAGCGTTTCGACGAGGCCGCGCGGCTGTACAGGTCCGGGCTATCAATTCAAGAATCCGTCTTCGGCCCCGACCACTTCGAGACCGCGATCACGCGCAACAATCTGGCCGTCCTCTATCGTGATCAGGGCCGGACGGTCGAGGCAGAGACTATCTTCCAATCTGTGCTTGGCATTTACGAGGGCGCTCTGGGCGGCAATCATCCTCTGGTGGCCACGTCGCTGACCAACTTGGCCAACCTGTGCGAGGATCGCACCTGTTATCCGGCAGCACTGTCGCAGATTCGCCGGGCGACGGCGATCGGCCGCGACCGTGTAGCTCTGGGACATCTACAGCGCTCGGGTGGCACGGTGAGCGAACAAAAGACGATGCGGCCCACCTTCCTGCGTCATCTGTCGGTCGCCTATGCGATGACCGAAGACGATCCGTCGGATCGCGCGTCTCTTTTGGCCGAAAGTTTCGAAGTGGCGCAATTGACCCGCACGACGTCGGCGGCGCGCGCCGTGGCTGGGATGGCGACGCGCTTTGCCGCGGGGAACGACGCACTCGCCAAAATGGTCCGCGCGCGACAGGACGCGCTGGCGCTATGGCAGGCAATTGACGAAAAGATCATCGCTGCGGCCAGTCAGGCCTCCGACACGCGCGATCCCCAAGCCGAAGCGCGCCTACGCGCCGAGCGAGCCGACCTGGACCATGCGCTGGAGGGTTTCGATGCCCGCATTTTGAGCGAGTATCCCGATTACGCCGAGATCGCCAATCCGCAACCCTTGCCGCTCACCGAGGCTCAAAGTTTGCTTGGCCCCGACGAAGGGCTTCTGGTCTTTACCGTCGCGCGGAAGGCGACTTTCATCCATCTCGTTCGCGATGATGATACAGAGGTGTTCAAAGTCAATATAGGTGCCGAAACGTTGCGTGATTACGTTATCCGGCTGCGCAACACGCTCACGCCAGGCGGCCTATACGGCCTGAATGACCTGCTGGACCGCGGCTACGATGCGGACGCCGCCTACCAGCTCTATCAGGCGCTGTTCGCGCCGCTGGAAGATCGTATCGCGGGTGTACGCCACCTCTTCGTGGTTCCGGACGATGCGCTGCAAAGCTTGCCCCTTGGTGTGCTTCTAAGTGAGAAACCGCAAGGCGAGCTGGTCGACTTCAGCGGCTACCGCCATGCTCAATGGCTTGCGCGCCGCTATGCCATGACCACCTTGCCGTCCGTCTCCTCGCTGCGCGCGCTGAGGCACTTTACCAAGACAGCCAGGGCGCGCAAGCCCTTCACCGGCTTCGGCGATCCGATCCTGGATGGCCGGCCCGGGGCGCAACGCGGCATCGAGATCAAAACGCTGTTCCGCGGCGCGCTCGCCGACGTGCGGGCGGTGAAGCGGCTATCGCGGCTGCCGGATACGGCCGACGAGTTGAAGGCCATAGCTGGATCGCTGAACGCGCGCGAGGATGAGCTGGTATTGGGCGCCGAAATGACGGAAATGCGGGTCAGGCAGAGCGATCTATCCGACAGCCGTGTGCTCGCGTTCGCCACCCACGGCTTGGTCGCTGGCGTTTTGCAGGGCACGCAGGAACCGGCCTTGGTCTTCACGCCGCCCGCGGTCGCGAGCGCCGCGGACGACGGATTGCTCACGGCCAGCGAGATCGCCCGTTACCTGAAGCTCGACGCCGATCTCGTGATCCTGTCGGCCTGCAATACAGCGGCGGCCGACGGACGGCCCGGTGCCGAGGCGCTCTCGGGTCTCGCCAAGGCGTTCTTTTACGCCGGCAGCCGGGCGCTGCTGGTCTCCCACTGGCAGGTATCGTCCCAAGCCGCGGTGCAATTGACGACCGGGATGTTCAAGGAACTGGCCGCCAACCCGGCGATGGGACGGTCGGAAAGTCTGCGCCGCTCCATGCTCGCCATGCTTGCCGACGAGAAGCAAGAGCATCTGGCACATCCGCTGTTCTGGGCTCCCTTCGTGATCGTCGGCGAGGGCGGGTTGGCGCCGAGGCCGTAACCCGAACCTCAACCTCAACCTCAACCTCAACAGGCTGCTCTACTCTTTGCTCCGTGTCGAGCCACTGGTTCAGATCGATCGTACCGAAGCGACGTGATGCAGTGCCGACGCATGGTTCAGTCCTTCGAGCCGCCACTGCCGCTACTGTCGCCGGAACCGTTGCCGGTGCCCTCGTTATCTCCATCGCCGCCATTGCTGCTACCGTCGCTGGAACTCTCGCTACCTCCGGAACCGCCACCGGGGCCCTCGTTATCTCCAACGCCCGCCCCTTCATCCAGGCCCGGATCGGCTGCCGGCGCAACATTGGGCGTCACGCCGCCGCCGCTGCCAACCTGTGCCGTCGCCGGAGCCGCCAGGGACACCGGCGCGGCGGCGGCCGAGGGCGAGATGTTGATCGCGCCCTCCAGCACGGCGACGCGGATGAAATTCGCCAAAACCTGCACGATGAAATCCGTCCCGCTTACGGTGATGACGGCCACGGGGGTCACCACACGAATGCCCTCCTTTTTCATCTTGCCGGTCTTGAAACGGAAAATTCCCTCCTTGAGGTTGATCGTCAGTTCGCCGGTCTTGGAGGCCGGATCGTAGATGAACCTGTCGAGCGTGGCGCGGCTTTCCGCTCCGAGTCTGAAAATCGAATCGTCGAGGAAGCTCAGATGCAACGCGGACCTTTTTCGGGTCTCGACAACCTCGTTGGTAAAGATATCATCACGAACGTAGAGCGTCTGCCTGCGCTCGGCTGGCGGCGTGCCGTAGGCAGAGAAAACCACGACCTTGACCCGGCCGATATCCTCAGCCGCAAATACCGGCGCGAAACCCAGAAACACCCCGATAGGGACCAATACCGCCAACAGGAACGCGTCACGCCGTCTTTGCAGCATCTTACACTCCTGCCTATGCCAATGGTCCGAGGACTCAGCATCCTCCCAAATCAGCTTCTCTAAAAGCGGTAAGACTCAAACCGAGCATTTGAGACAATCGGGAACGCCTTCGAATGCCACCGCTTTCTTATGGACGTCCCGCAGACCGAGCCGCCCAGAGCCGTTCCGGCTCGATCCATTCGGGCCATGCCAAAATACGCCAATCGCCGTCCCCAACTTTGCCCGAAGGGCACCGCGTCAGCTTACGGCAATGTGGCTGTGGCCGAAGAAGAGTGTGTAGTCGGCGGCGTCCCGATTCAGGGCATGGCTGCCGCGGGCGAAAAGATAGAGCCCACGCCAGCCTCCGGTGACGACATAGTGAACGCCATCGGGGTGCAGCGCCACGCCGCAGGGATAGGAAAGCCCCAGGGGTTCGGTCAGGACGATGCGGCGCAACGCACCGTCTCCAGCAAACACCATGAAGCAGTTTGCCGTTGGGAACGTGGCGATGAACTCGTCGAACCGGGGATCGTAAACGATGCTGAGACCGTGCCGCATCAGCAGGGGATCGTCGGCAGCCACCGCCTTGGCGTTCGGGTCACCGTTCGCTCCGGTGATCAGGCGCAGGACCGGGGCCGGCAGATAAACGGAATTCGGCTCGGCGGTGAAGTCATGGACGTAGACTTCCTCGTGTTGCGCCATCAAATCGAAATCGTCGCCGAGGGCGCCCAGCCTTGCCTGTATCGCCATGGTCCTTTCCAGATTGGCCGCCGCCAGATGACGGACTTCGTAGCGTTTGTCCGGTGCGTGGATTTTGTGGACCAGCCGTCCGTTCGCGAGCTCCAGCACGGTGATGCAGGGCTCGACCATTTCCGGCAAGACGCCTCGACCCTCGGTCCCCGTGGGTTTCAGACTGCCGTAGTTGGCCACGGCGATGTGTTTACCATCGGCCATTAAGGCGATCTCGTGCGGGGCGATGCCGCCGCAAGAGAAGTGTTCGATGACCTTGAGACTTTCGGGCTCGCGGACCGTCACCATACCGAAGTGTTCCGACGGTCGGCCACCGAAAGCGGCATAGGGGCTGCGCTCGCTGATCAACAAATGGCGGCCGTCTGCCGTGAAGGCCCCATGGCCGCCGCAGACCCAGTGTTCTCGCGCGGGCTGTGTCTGGGCAACCATGGCCAAGGTTTCTGTGTCGAAAGACAGCATGTTCGGATGGTTCATGCCGCCGAAGAAACCAAATCGGCCCCGCACGGCGATAGCGTGGCCCTTGATCGGGAAGACAGCACGCTTTGCGTGGCCGCCTGGATGGTCGACCCGTGTGATCATCGTGACCGGGCCGTGGTAGCCCGCCGGGATCGCCTCGTTGAAGCGAGGGTGGGCGGCCAGAGTCTGTCCCTGATAGTAGGCCCGCTTCGGCAGGTAACCCGGCACGTAGGTCACAAAGCGCGAGGGATCTCCCACCACCGCGGCCGGCGATGCGGTCTGCCGCTCAGTGGCGCAGCCCGCGAGAAGTGTTATGCCGCTTAGCCAAGCGCGCGAGAGGAAGTCGCGCCGACGCAAGGCTTAGCCCTCGCCACCGCCGCCGCCGCCGCCGCCGCCGGGTCCCTCGTTACCACCAGCGCCGGCATCTTCATCCAGGCCCGGGTCGGATGGCGGACCGACATTGGGTGAAACGCTGCCGCCGCTGTCGACCTGTCCCGTCGCCGGGGCCGAAAGGGCCACCGGCGCCACACCAGCGGCCGACGGCGAGATGTTGACCGCGCCCTCCAATACGGAAATGCGAATGAGGGTTGCTAGGACCTGCACGATGAAATCTGTCCCGGTTACGGTGATGACAGCTACGGGCGTGACAACGCGGATGCCCTCCTTTTTCATCTTGCCGGTCTTGATGCGGAAGATTCCTTCCTTGAGATTGATTGTCAGTTCACCGGACTTGGAGCCCGGATCGTAGACGAACCTGTCGAGCGTGGCGCGGCTCTCCGAGCCCAGCCTGAAATTGGTATCGTCAAGGAAGGTCAAATGAAGCGCTGATGACTTGCTGGTCTCGACCACTTCGTTGGTGACGACATCGTCACGGGCGTACAGCTTCTGTCTGCTTTCGGATGGCTGTATGCCATAGGCGGAGGAAACCACGATTTTAACTCGTCCGATATCCTCGGCCGCGATTGCCGGCGTAAGACTCAAGAACACTCCAATGGCGGCCACGACCGCCAACCGGACTGCGTGCCCGCGTTTCTTCAACATCTCGCCTCTCCCCCTGTGTCAAACGGCCCGAGAGTTCGATCTCTCTTCAATCCGCATTTCTCAGCGAAACATAACGCAGTTCGGGTCTTCTCAGGCCACGCTTTCAACCAATCAAACAGGTTAGCACATTTGGCTATCCAAGGCGATTCAGGACGTAATCGGATCAACCGGATGTGATTAGATTGAGCGGATTCGTCCGCGCCGCTGCCGCTGTTGCGGTCAGGTACATGTTCCCGGT
>JAJFGM010000467.1 GCA_021776145.1 Kiloniellaceae bacterium
CCGCCGGCAGGAATAGGAATGCAATTCCAACATTGAAGATAGTGTGAGCGTTGGCGATTTGGCGCGGCGTATCGGCCGCTAGTCTATCCAACCCTGTCATGTCCTCCGATAGCGGCGAAATGGAACGGACCAGCTCGGCAAAGGGGGGAATGAACCAAACGATGAGGAACACACCGACAATCTTGAAAGTGACGTGCGCCACGGCCACGCGTACGGCTTCACGCGGTTTGCCGATGCAAGCAAGCCCCGCTGTCGCGCAAGTACCGATATTGGCGCCCAACGCCAATGAGATGCCGCCCTCCAAAGTAACCAGTCCCTGCGAGGCAAGAGCGATGACCACGCCCATGGTCGCCGACGAGGATTGCACCAGCGCCGTGAACACGGTGGCAATGAGAATGCCGACGGCCGGATTTGAGACGTTCTGCATCAGTTCTATGAAAGGCTGATAGGATCTGAGTGGCTTCATACCGGCGCTCATGATCCCCATGCCGAAGAAAATCATGCCCAGGCCCATGATCAAGGCGCCATAGTGGCGGGTCGAATCGGCCTTTCCGGTAAAGATCAACAGGAAACCGGCGGCAACCAGCAGCAACGCATATTTGGTAACTTTGAAGGCGACGATTTGCGCGGTGACGGTGGTTCCAATGTCGGCACCCAGAATGACCCCGATCGCTTGCGAGAGCGACATGAGGCCGGCGGTTACGAAGCCGACCAGCATTACCGTGGTCACGGAAGACGATTGAATGATTGCAGTGACGAAGGCGCCGGTGAGCAATCCCATGAACCGGCTGCTGGTAAGCTTGCCCAGAATGGTCTTCATCCGATTCCCGGCAACCTTCTTCAGGGCTTCCGCCATCTGCTCCATGCCGAAAAGGAACACCGCCAAACCACCGACGAGTTCCATGCCCATCCGCCACCAGTCGATCACGGCGGCTCCATCCGCCGCGGCCAAGGCAGGTCGAGCGGCGAGCCAGACTATGGTTGCAAGGATGATGATCAGGGCTGGGTGACGAACGCCGGTGACAGTGATCAAGGCACGCGACTTTTTAACTCGGTCATAGACAAATTTCATGATGACCGCCTATGACTTCGCTTTGACGATGGTGACGGGGACCGGCGCAAGCTGTACGACCCGTTCGGCTTTGGAGCCGAGCAGAAGATGCGGAAGGCCCGTGCGTCCGCGACTGCCCATGACGATGCCGCGCACGCCGTGGGCCTCGGCAAATTCGAGAATGCGTGTGGCGGGAATGCCCTTGACCACTGCCGGCTCGACATCCGCCAACGCCGCAAGTTCGGGATATTTCTCTGCGCTCTCCTGAAGAAATTGCGTTAGGATCTTGTCAGCGACCTCTTCCATCGGTCGCAACAGGTCCTCGTCTTCTTGTCGGTAGGATCCCGGTGTCTCGCCGGGATCGTGCACGACATGCAGGACGATCAGTTTGCAGCCGACACATGCCGCGTATTCGGCCGCCCAGACCAAGGCCGCCTCGGAATCTTCGGTAAAGTCGACCGCGACCAGAAGAGGTCCAGTCGCTCGACGCGTTTCAGCAGAATTTGTTTCTCCCACGCAAGCCCCCTGTTTGGCCACACACCAGTCCACGCCAGCTTCGCGCTGGTCTTTCTTTGCTGCGTCAGCCTACTCAAACGGATGCGGAATAAAATGCGCTGGATCAAAATCTTCGCGATTGAGCCCCGATTGAGCCCCGATTGAGCCCCGATTGAGCCATGTCATTTCTTCCCGCCGGGGTTTCGTTATGGTCAGCGCAAGGCTGCGGTATCGATTGAGAATCGCGGAAAACAGGCTCGTGGCGTGGCCATCCTGCCGTGAACTGGCAATCAAAAACGAGTATGGCGGGCGATCGACTAAAGCACCTCTAGCGGGCTGTCAGGCGAAACTCGCCGGTTCCGGGCTTGGTCGATTCACTTCGTTAATTCAGGGGGAAGTGACATGGACTGGATCCTCCAGGAACTGGCACAACTCGGGACCGGCGCAAGAGACCTTTTCGCGTTCGATGTCGCGCGTCTGCTCGAACCCAGCATCGTCGCCGCGCTTTTCCTGCAAGTCTTTCTGCTATGCTGCTCGGCGTTTTTTTCCGGATCCGAAACCGCACTCTTTTCCCTATCGCGCCTGGACCTGCAAAAGCTGCGCCGCGACCGGCACCCGCAGTCGGAAACCCTGCACGCCCTGCTCGATCAGCCGAGGCGCCTGATCATCTCGATCCTGTGTGGCAACGAGTTGGTGAAC
The DNA here is from genome assembly GCA_021776145.1 of Kiloniellaceae bacterium. Lineage (GTDB taxonomy): Bacteria > Pseudomonadota > Alphaproteobacteria > Kiloniellales > Kiloniellaceae > JAJFGM01. The sequence goes on from JAJFGM010000467.1 coordinate 2,246, forward strand.
ATCGCGGCGACCGCCAATCTCGCCGGCATCCTGTTCTACCTCTACGGCGACGAACGGGCAGGCCTGGTCAATGTCCTGGTGATGTTTCCCCTGCTGTTGCTGTTTGGCGAGGTCACGCCAAAAACCATCGCGGTCAGTAATCCGGTGCGCATCAGCGCCGGCCTTGTCGCCGCTCCCTTGAACCTGTGGGCGCGCGCGGTGACGCCGCTGCGGCGCGTCGTGCGCGTCGCCGCCGATTTGATCACGACATGGATCGTCGGCCAGGAACGCGCGCGCGAGAACATTCTCATGGTTGACGAGTTCCGGACCCTTCTGGCCGACGTCGCCGACGACGGCATTCTGGACGCAACCGAGCGTGTCCTCATCGACAATCTCCTCGAAGCAAGCGAAACCGAGATCGTCGAAATCATGACGCCACGAACCAGGATCGATTTCCTGCGGGACGATATGGAGGTTCCGGAGATGATCGAGCGGTTTCGCGCGATCCGTCATCCCAGGGTCCCGGTCTGTCATGAGCATCACGACAACCTGGTCGGGTTCGTTCACGCCGAGGACATTGTCCGCTTGACGTTCGAGGAGGCAGATCTCTCACGGTTTGCTCCGGAAGACATCATGCATCCGCCAGTAGTGGTGCCGCCAACCAAGCACGTCGACGAGATGTTCGACTTTTTCCAGACCAACGACGCGCGCGCCGCCGTGGTTTTGAACGAGTTCGGCGGCGTCGAGGGTTTTGTCACGATGCGCGACATCATCAACTTCATCTTCGGTGAGATCTCGGAATCGGTCAGTGGCCAGGAACTCTACAAGGAGCGCGACCAGAACGTTTACGAAATTGACGGCCAGATGAAACTGACTGATTTCAACGATCTCACCAACTTCGGTGTCGAGGACCCGCGCATGACGACCATAGGCGGTGTCGTTTTCCGCTACCTCGACCGTTTGCCGAAAGTCGGCGATCAAGTCGTCATGGACGGTCTTGTAGCCACGGTGCTGGCGATGGAGGGGCATCGTCTGGCGCGTGTTCGTATCGCCAAAGGCACTCTGGACAGCGCGCAGGCGCCGCCGGCACCCGAAATCGAGGACGCGGAATCAGGCAGCCAGGACTCCGACAGCCGGCGAGCGCCGATAACCAGCGAAGACAACTCGGCCGTGATCGTCGATCTAAAGAACCGCAAGCACAAAAGCGGACGCAAAGACGCGGCAAAGGCGAAGCGGCCCACGTCGACTTTCCACGGCGGGAAAAGAGGTTAGGAAACGGCGATGGACATGCTCACCGCAATTGTTGTCATGCTGATTTGCCTTGTGCTGAAAGGCTTCTTCTCCGGCTCCGAAATCGCCCTGGTCAACTCCGACAAGATCAAGCTTCGGCATCGTGAAAAACAAGGCGACCGCGGCGCGTCCCTGGCACTCAAGCTGTTCCAGACTCCCGACATCCTGCTAAGCACAACACTGGTCGGGACTAACATTTGCACCATCGTGCTGACCACAATCGGCACGGTCTTGATGATTCGCTATTTCGGCGAGCACGGCGATTTTTATGCTTTCCTGGCGCTCACACCGCTTTTGCTGGTGCTCGGCGAAATCGTGCCAAAGAGTGTGTATCAGCAAAAATCCGACGAACTGACGCCGATCATCGTCTATCCCCTGCGCTGGGCGTCGTTCCTGTTCTTTCCCGTGATCTTCGTATTCTCTCGCCTCGCCCGTCTCGCGGCGCGCGCCGTCGGGGCCGGCAAGGACAATCAACCTTTCTTCATCACGCGCGAGCAACTCAGGGCGGTGGTCGACATGGCCGAACACGGCAGCGCCATGAGCGCATTCGGTCGCGGCCGCATCAGGCGGGTGATCCGCTTTGCCGAGACCACGGTGGCGCAGACGATGATTCCGATCGCCGAGGCCACGGCGATCAACCGCAACAAAAGCACCGTCGAGGCCATCGCCTTGGTGCGAAAACACGGCTTTAACCGGCTGCCGGTCTACGAGAAGAGCATCGGCGACATCATCGGCATCGCGACGCTGACAACCTGGGATTTCCTCGACCCGGAAACCGCCAAGCAGCCTTTGCAAAACATCATGAAACCGCCGCTTTACGTATCGCCGCTGCAGACCATCGACCAACTGTTGCCGCTCATCCGCAAACGCGACGATCACATGGCCATCGTCGTCGACGAATTCGGCACCGCGGTCGGCATGATTACCCTGGAAGATATTGTCGAAGAAGTGGTCGGTGAAATCGATGTCGGCTACGACTTCGAGGAGTATTTGCCCAAACGCAGGCGGATTTACGAGAAGCTTGCGGAGGAGGTTTATCTGATGGACTCGCGTCTGTCGGTCTCCGAGGCCAGCGAGGTCCTGGGCATAGATATCCCGGCCACCGAATTCCACACGGTCGGCGGGCTTGTATTGGCCAGACTTCGGCGCATCCCCGAAGAAGGCGAGCACGTCGTCGAGGCCGGCTATCGTTTCACCGTCACGAAAGCAACCCGACGCGAGATCCTCAAGCTGCGCGTCGAGCCGGATACCGGACACGGCCCGCCCCGCAATACCACCTGAGACCAAGCAGGCCCGGCCCCGATTCTGCTCGTGTCCGCGCGACACCCTGCGGGCCTGAACGCCCGCCCACGCAATTGTTCCCGGAACCGACGGCTGCGCCAGCTCGCAGAAAACGCTCTGCGGCGGACACGCGCGGCGAGACGGCGGTTCTATGGATTATTTCGACCCATCGAATGGAACCTGAGCTAGCTCATTTTTTTACCCGTTCAATTGGCTATTAATCGTCGTTAAGGGGCGATCCATCAAACGGCATCACTTCACGAACAACGCGGCCGATGCCGATCACAATCGGCGCCGGCGGACCGCATATTTCGAGGTGCCTTGCGATAGATAAAGACGTTTTGAACTTGCGTGAGAGACCGCCAGAAATTCTAGCCCACGGGAACCGACTGTCTGAAGAGAGACTGGCCGAAAGCAGCGCGCGTTAACAACTCCAAACGGGCCTGAAAATGTTGGGTCGGGCTTTGGGCGAAAAAGGAGGAGAAGGACTCAATGGCTAAACCCAGTGCGTTTGCGAGCCTATTCGGACGTTCGCCGTTCAAACCCATGCAAGAACACATGCGCGTGGTATCGCGTTGCGCCAATGAGGTGCCCGGGCTGTTCGAGGCGCTTTGCGCTGGCGATCAGACGGCGGTCGTGGAAATCAAGGAGCGGATTTTCGCCCTCGAACAAGAGGCGGACGATATCAAAAACGAGCTCCGCGCCCGTCTCCCGAAAAGCCTCATGATGCCGGTGGACCGGCGCGACCTGTTGGAGGTCCTGGACATGCAGGATTCCATAGCCGACACCGCACAGGACATCGCTGGGTTGCTCATCGAGCGCCCCATGGAGGTACCCGAGCCGCTCAAGGAACCGCTTCTGGCCCTGACCCGCCGCTGCGCCGACGCTTGTGACCAAGCAGAGAAGATCATCGGCGAGTTGGACGAGTTGATTTCCGTCGGCTTTGGCGGGCGCGAATCCGAATCCGTATCGGCAATGGTCGACGAGTTGAACGGTATCGAGTCCGAGACCGACGAGCTCGGCATCCAACTCACCCGGCTCCTGTTCGAGCATGAAGACAGCATGAAGCCGATCTCGGTGGTGTTCTGGTACAGGCTCATCGAGTGGATCGGCGACCTTGCCGACTATGCCGAAAAGGTCGGTAACAGGCTTCGCCTTTTGCTCGCGCGCTAACGAACTTCAATAAGTCAAAACAGGGGAACCAGGGGCATGGAACTCATTGCTCAATACGGTACGGTGTTTGTCGTCATCGCCATCATTTTCGGCCTGTACATGACTTGGGGCATTGGCGCGAACGACGTCGCCAATGTCATGGGAACGTCCGTCGGGTCGGGCGCGATTACAGTCACAACCGCGATCATTATTGCCGGTATATTCGAGTTTGCCGGCGCGGCCCTGGCCGGCGGCCACGTCACCAAGACGATCCGAAAAGGCATCATCGATCCGACGCCGATCGTCAACAATCCGGAAATTCTGATCTTCGGAATGCTGGGGTCGCTCCTGGCGGCGGCGGTGTGGCTGATGATCGCCTCCAACCGTGGTTGGCCGGTCTCGACGACGCATTCGATCATCGGTGCGGTGGTGGGTTTCGCGATCGCCGGAATTGGCGCCGACGCGGTCCAATGGGACAAAATCGGTCAGATCGTCGCAAGCTGGGTGATCTCACCCGCCCTGGGTGGCACGGTGGCCTTCGTCTTGATGCTCAGCATTCGTCATCTGATCCTGAACACGGATCGGCCCTTCCACAACGCCCAGCGCTGGGGCCCGGTCTATGTCTTCCTGGTCGGCTTCATTATTGCTTTGGTCACTCTCTTCAAGGGCCTGAAACACCTCAATCTGGATCTCAGCGTAACTATGAGCTTTGTTTCGGCGACGGTCATCGGCTTGGGGATCGCGGCGGTCGGCTGGCTGCTGATCCGACGCGTGAAGATCGACGAGAATGCGGACCGGGACCATCACTTTGCCAGCGTCGAAAAGGTCTTCGTGCCGATGATGCTGTTCACCGCCTGCGGAATGGCCTTTGCGCACGGCTCGAACGACGTCGCGAACGGCATCGGGCCCTTGGCCGCGGTCTACGGCCTGGTCGAATCGGGCGGAGAAGTGGCGCAGAAATCGGAGCTACCAATCTGGATTCTCCTGCTTGGCGGCATCGGCATCGTCGTAGGTCTGGCAACTTATGGGCGCCGGGTCATGCGCACCATCGGCACCAAGATCACTGAGCTGACGCCGACGCGTGGATTCTGCGCCACCATGGCGGCGGCGGCGACTGTAGTGCTCGCCTCGCGCACCGGAATGCCGGTTTCGACCACGCATATCGCCGTCGGAGCGGTCATGGGGGTCGGTTTGGCACGCGGCATCGGGGCCATCGACTTGCGTGTCATCGGCGGCATCGTGGTTTCCTGGATCGTTACGCTGCCGGTGGGCGGTGTGCTTTCCGCCCTCTTCTTCTTCACTTTGAAGGGAATGTTCACTTAAGAACGACACAAGACCCGGCCCTCGTGGCCGGGTTTTGGGCGCTGCGCGAAAACCCGGTGCCGAATGAACGACGTCGCGGCAAGCAGCCTATGAACCGAATTATGAACAGGGGGAAGAGTTATGGCTGAGAAATCGACGCAAAGTCCGATAAGCGCAGTCGCGCAGACAAAAACCGGAACCCTACAAGCCGCAAACCCGGCCGATCTCGTAAGCGCGGGTGTCAAACGCATGCACGAAGAGAAGATCGGTGCCCTCGCCGTGGTCGAAAACGGGCGGCTTGTCGGAATGTTCACCGAAAGGGACGCGCTCTACCGGGTCATCAACGCGCGGCGCGATCCCAACTTGACCACCCTATCCGAAGTCATGACGCCGGATCCCGAGCCGGTCTCGCCGGATCTGAAGGTCATCGATGCCATGCGCTTGGTGACCGAGCAGCACTTCCGACATTTGCCTCTGGTGGACAAGGACAAACTCGTCGGCATGGTATCAAGCGGCGATCTCACGCGCTGGTTCGACGAAGCGCGGGACGCCGAGATTGCCAAACTTGACCGATCTCTGAGCGGCCTGGCATCCAAGAACAAGGCACTGATCGCACTGGTGCTCGGATTTGCCATTCTCATCGTCGTCGGTATCTTGACGTCCTGAACATGATGATCGCCGCGACGGCTGAACGGATCGATCCGGCGGGACAAAGCCCGTTCGGGCCTGCCAATCTTGCGCTAACAGTCAAGGCTGTTCGTCAGGTCCAAAAGTACCTCATGGCTGTAAGTCAGCGGCACCATATCCTGTTGACCTCGGATAAAGAGCGCCAACTTATCCGTTCTGGCGCTGTAGATGATATGGTGTCCCTTGATTTCCGTCACGTCGGTCCAAATCGTTCCCTCTCTCGACAAGCAGTTGTGAGAAACGATCAGGGCAGTGTGCTTTTCCGTTCCAAGGCAGGCACGTAGTGCTTTCACGTCCCGCTTACTATAACCTTCCAGCCGGTTCGGACGGCGCACCCGATTCCATGTGAACTCGCGGACGAGATCCGGACGATCCCTGATTTCGATGAGTGCTTTCCTGGATGTCTTGAAACGCGGCGGCCCCGCGTGGCAAGCGATGAAGTCGCCGCTGGTGGCAACGTAGGGCAGCCCTTCGAAGTAGTCGGACAAACGCTTCGCATAGTCCTTGCCGCGCAACGAAATGGCATGTTTCTTGAGCAGCAGACCCTGGGGCACGCCAAGTTTGCCGACGTCCTCGTCAAAACTTTCGTGATTGCCGCGCAAGTGAAACACATTCTTGGGAAAACGGCGTTTGAGTTTGAAAATCAGGTCCAGCATCAAAAGCGAACTGTCCATTTCTTCCAGTTCGCCATCGCTTTCGCGGTGCACCACATCCCCCAGGAACAAAAGATAGGCCTCGCCACGCCGCAGTGCGTGAAGGTAGGAGTCCTCGCTCAAGATTTTAAGGAGATTGTCGATCTGTGCGTGAAGATCACCGACGATGATTGGCGCCAGCTTGCGTGGCAATTCCAGAAGGCCGCCGGGACGGCCCTCGGAATCCCGTTGGCGATGGGGCTCTTGGTTGAGCGCCTGGATAGCCGCTTCGAGGTTCTCCAGCGCTTCTTCCGGCGGCAGTAGCTCGATCGGGCCGCCAAAAATCCGTCGTACGCGGCGCAGGTTCTTCAGGCGACGTTCATTTCGCTGTTGAACTTCATCTGGCCCATCGGCGGCCGAGACATAGACGGTGTTCTCGTTATCGAGCGGCCGAACCAGGATGCGACCGTTGACATTTTCCAATGTAAGATGCCGTTTGGCCACCGATTTTGGAAAACCGAAAATGCTATCGTAATCGTCGTTGCCGCGGCCGATCAGCGCCGTCTTCCCGTATTCGAGTCGGGCAAACCCAGACACAGCGGTGGCCGGCCGGTCGGGGTCGACGATCAGCCAATCGGTTTTTCCATTCTTGGGCACGCCTGTCACACCCGTTTCCGGATAAAGCCGCAAAGTCTGCTTGCCCAGTTTGAGTTCTATAGGGCGCCCATTGTTCTCAATTCGAACCGTTCGTTCTATGCGTTTCGGCTGGCTATCCGGCAACATCGTTGCCGCGTCTTCAGCTCCCGATATCAGCCCGCGCAGAACCGTCAGCATCGCCTGGTCGGCCTCCCGTTTGCCCCTCTTCAGGCGATTGCCCGCGGGGGTTCACGACACTCTTAGGCATTCCGTCGAATTCGTCTCTGACATAGATCAACATTTCCTTGCATTTGAAGTGGAGAGCGATCTTCTGGTAGGCGTCGACTTGCCTTACGACCTGCTCCAGCGTGACGCGTTCGTCGACGGGATGCGACTCTCTATTTCTTCGCTCGAGGCGCCACGCGAGGATCTGTTCCGGGGCCGGGATTGCGAACTCGAACATGTAGCGATGGCGCCAGTTTACCGAGAAGAAAAAGGCCTTTTTTGGCGGCAGGACAATGCGCGCGAAATCGATTTCGAGAGGCTCCGGCGCCTCAAGGAACTCTCGCTCGAAAACCGTTAGACACTCATCGTGGCCGACGAACGGAATTCCCAAGTGCACTTCCCGGGGCCGCAGCGACAACGGCTGCGCCCGCCACCAGTTCTTCAAACTGAGGTCGATAAAGCCTTCTTCCGGCCAGCCGCCGATCTTGTTGATCAGGCGAGTTTTTCCCGAGCCTGGCGGGCCGGTAATGATCAACTGGCGGAAGGTCATTTTTGCCGGAAAAACGACGCCCTTGACGCGTTGGACGTCCTCGATCGCGGCCAGTTCTAGCTGTGGCATCGGGTTCATCGATGGCTGCACCTTGTGGGCTCGGCACATCGGCTCTGTCAGGCTTTCAAAAGTCACCGTGTATCAGTCACCTTTTATCAGGGTGGGTCCGAAGCAACACCCCTATTCCGCCCCCAGGCCGCATTTAATCGGCCAAACGGATTGCCCGAGCGAGAATTACCAAATCGGCACCATTCGCCCGTCTTTGCGGGCTGCTGATACCCGTCGAGAGCAAACCTCTGCAATTCGCGGGAAGCGCCACTGCACCCTGTCGTTTGCCGCGCTCAAACGACTGGGGACCCGTATCCATAGCTGTAGGGAACAGCCCCGGCAAAGGCAACGACAACACTGTCCTCAAACTGATGATTGCCCCGTACCGGCGCCCCGACCCGGCCCGGCCTCGGCCGCGCGACCGTAGCCGTCGTCATCGGTCGTCCCAGCCCCAAAAGTTCATCGAATATCAAGCGGTCCATTAGCCGCCGCCGCGCCGGAATGCTTGGTCGAACTGTTCCAGAAAGGCATCGCGCTCCGGCTCGTCGTACCCGTGAAAAAAAATCGAAACTTCGCACCTCGGCATACTGAGCAACCCACTGAGGCGACGCGGTGGCAAGGGGCGCAGGTCGATCGATAGTTTGCGGTCACCTTGTTCGGCAACCACGCAATCGCTCTCGACGCGGCAGTCCAGGCCCCGCATCGCACGCCCGATGTCGCGGAAAAAATGCTCCGGTGTGAGCGCCATGTCCTTGACTATGATCAATGTCTTGCGGGCGATGTTCGATTTAACCGCCGGCGACGGGCGGCCAGGGCAAAATCTTCGTTCCAGGTCGCGCTCCGACGGCCATCGGGGCAGCGCCAAACACGATCGACCACGCTTCCAAAAGCAACGGCGCCAGGGACGTTCCGCAAGGCGGCGAAGGCCGCCAGATTGTCGGCTACGGCTGCCGGTTTTCCCGACTTGCCCGATCGTTTTGGCGATAACAAAGACTTCGGCAACGAGAAAATCACCCACCCGGGTTGTCGGTTTTGACGACATTGCGGTCGCAATTGTCATCGGTGGGATCTGGCTGAACTCTTATGATCGCAGCTTCGTTCCGGTGCGTGCCGGCAACGAGCGCGGGCGTTTTGTGGCCCCGCCGCAGACTGGGAAGAGCCAGCTTTCGATACCAGGAAGGCGAACAACTACAAAAAGCGAACAATTCTTAGGAGGGGTTAAATGGCGATAAAACCACCGTTCACCGATCTGGAGATCCGCAAGTCTCCGTCGGGATTTTATGAAGGCTACAGCCTTCCGATTGCACTGATCAGCAAGTTCACAATGGCGATGCTGGTGATCTGGGCGCTGTTCTGGCCGGTCAACGCCAATGGTGTTCTGGGCAGCGTCAACTGGACTTTGCTGGAAGGATTCAATGGATTCTATATCGTCATAGTTGGTCTGTTCGCCGTCTTCCTGGCAATCCTAGCGATCCTGCCGCAAACCGGCCGCCGTCTAATGGGAACGCCGGGGGAGAAGCCGGAATTTTCAAATTTCTCGTGGTTTTCCATGATGTTCGGCGCCGGGCTTGGTGTCGGCCTCATGGTCTTTGCGACGGCCGAGCCGCTGGGTCTGTGGGGCTCGAACCCACTGACCGTCTCCGGTGAGGTGGCCGCCAACAGTCCGGAGGGGCTGACAGGCGCCTATCGGTATACTTTCCTGCATTACGGCTTCCATGCCTGGTCGATCTACGTGGTGACCGGGCTGTCGCTGGCCTACTACGCCTATACGCGTAATATGCCCTTGACGATCCGCTCTGCTTTGACCCCCCTGTTTGGCAAATACGTCAACGGCCTTTTCGGTCATATCGTGGACATTCTCGGCGTCGTCGCGACCATCTTGGGTGTCTCGGTCACCATTGGCTTTGGTGTCAGCCAATTTGTCGACGGAGTCTATGCGATCACCGGCGCGGACTGGATGATGGACATGACAGGCGATGCGCCCAAACCGGGCACCGTCGGACTGATCGCGGCGCTGATCGTGATTATGGGCATGTCGATCATTTCCGCCGTATCGGGTGTGGGCCGTGGGGTGAAATACCTCTCCAACCTCAATCTCGTGCTCTCGCTGATCCTCTTGCTGACCTTCGTGTTCTTTGGCTCGTTCCTGTTTGCCTTGACCACCTATGGGACCGCATTGGTCGACTATCTGCTGCACTTCCTGTCACTGTCCTTTGGCGCTTTTGGGCCGCTGTCGACAGCCGATTTCGCGGCATCCCTGCCCGCCGAGGCGGCTCCTCTGGCCAGCGATCTCTTCGCCGGCGCGACCAATGCCTGGGGCTCGCTTGCGGGTTTCCAAAGTGGCCTGACTGGCGCCGCCGCCGAGTTGCCGGCAGAGGTTCAGGTCGCGGTCTACGAGGCCGGAACGCCGGGCCGCCAGTTTGGCTGGCAGGCCGGATGGACCACCTTCTACTGGGCCTGGTGGATCGCTTTCTCACCATTCGTCGGCCTTTTCCTCGCGCGCATCTCCAAAGGACGCACAGTGCGTGAGTTCATCCTCGGCTGTGTCATCGCGCCGGCGCTGGTCTGTTTTGCCTGGATGACCATTCTGGGCGGTACGGCGATTGACCTGGAGCTGACCGGTGGCGCCGGCGGCACCATCATCGGGGCCTCGAACACCGCCAAGCTGTTTGTTACCTTGGGCCACATGATGTCGGGCCCCTTCCTGTCAGCCATCACCATCATGTGCGTGGTGCTGATCATGACCTTCCTGGTCACTTCGGCGGACTCCGGCATTCTCGTGATGAACACCATCATGTCCGGTGGCGAACAGCACGCCGGCGTCAAGCACCGTATCGTCTGGGGTGTGATCCTGACGCTGGTGATCGGCACGCTGCTGGTCGCGGGCAAGACCAATGGTGGAGCGGATCCGATGGAGGCGTTGAAAAGCGCGATGATCATTGGTGCCCTGCCTTTCACCATGGTCATGGGGCTGATGTGCGTCTCGCTGAGTAAGGCGCTGTACCGCGACGGCATGCGTGACAAGCATGCCGCGGCGGTCAGCGCACAGCCGGCCGAATAGGCGAAAAGACCTGAGCACCCCGGTGCCGTGCGGCACCGGGGTGTACCGTGGTGTACCGGGCGGCTCGCATAGAGGTAATTCGCACCGCCGGACCATCCACTGGCGGCGATGCGACGTGGTCGGTTAGATCGCGCGGCTAGATGTGGAGCCTCATCCGTTAATGTGTAGAGCAAATTTGATCTGATCAGATATTGCTCTAGCGACGCAGAACAGCGGCGGGCGGATCGAGCACAGTGCCCTGTTCTTCGTCGACCGGCTGGCTCTTCTGCTCATGGCGAACCTGCCGAGGCGCGGCAACGGCGAGGCGACAGCCCAGACTCCATGCGATCAGGCCCAAGGCGATGACCAGCAGGGCCAGTTCGGGGCTTCCCCTCGCCGTGTTCTCGGGTTGAAGCCAGAATCCAAAGCCAAGTAGCAATCCCAGTATGCCGGCCCAAAGCGCCACTACCGCAACGCCGCGCCTTAAAAATTTCGTCATGAGCCTGCTCCGAGACCAATCACTTCGCGC
>JAJFGM010000468.1 GCA_021776145.1 Kiloniellaceae bacterium
TTCGATATGAATCGATATGTCAGATGCGCGGGTCCGTTCGAGAATATCGTCAAGAGTCAGCTGTGCATTTCTTTTTTCCGCCGCCGCAATCTCGTCGACGGCAGCTCGGCCTACTTCGTCGGTGCTTTCTTCCAAAGAAGACATTAGCTCGGGCGGTGCCTCGTCTGGATCGAATCCTAATAGCGCTTCCAGCCGGCGGTGGGCCGCAAGCTTGTCGTCATGGCGTTCGGCCATAACTTGCTGCCAAACCAAGCTGAGATCTGTCTTCTCAATGTTTAGCGACGACAGTCGTGCCAAAACGCGCTCGATGAAATCATCGATACCGGCCTCAAATGTAGGGGCATCTATTAGTACGTCGATATTGCGAATATATCGGACCGGAACATTCTCTCCGCCAGGGGTCTCCCGAGCTTCGAGCAAGACGTGAGGGCCGTCGCTCAGGAAGGAAAAGTCCGGCCAGGCGAAGCCATTACCTACCGCCGCGACAACGTGCGAGAGACGCCAATCCAAGGATGGTTTTACCTCAGGCTCCCACCGCAGTCGCCACCAATTCTGGGCCAACCAGAACGCAAACTCGTACGCGGATACGCGGGGTCCGGGTCTAATTGTTTTTGCGAAATGGTCTTCAAGCTCTGTTGCAATTATTTCTCCCGCATGTATCACGATTTGAGCAAAAGTAGCGTGCTCTAACGGATCTGCTTCAGAGCCTTCTAGCCACTCAACATCGATTTTGAATTCTTGATTCACGACTATTTACCAACGATCCAAAATAGCTTTCCTAAATGGGTCCGGCTTGAACAGCGGATAGCCATGATAGGATCCTGGGCCCACGTTGTTGTACTTGGCTTCCAGGACCACGCCTCCGTCCGTAACTGCCCAAACATGCTTAGGAAAACCATCAGGGCCTGCGGAGCTGACCATTCCTCGTTGCACCCCCTTAACAAGATAGCGCTCCGCTTCCGCCTTGCTGACAATACCGGCTTCATCGCAGAGGGTCTTGTCGGCACGGGGCTGCGCCGGCGGAGTTAGACCGAAATCACCCTGATTCCTCTTATGATAAGGACTGCCAACATACTGAACCTTGGTCGCCAGATCGTTAAGATCGCTTTGTGGCAGCATTGGCTCAGCCAGACGCCGCTTCCGATTGAAGTGCTTTCGTTCCATGAACAGATTACCCTATGCCGTTGTTCCGCAATATGCTCTTGATCATGGTCAGAACTTTCCAGTTGCAAGGCACGAGCTAGGCAACAGTTCCTGCAAATCCGAGCCGGAATGTATTAAGTGCAGCCTGGAGCTTACCAACAATCGTTGCAGAGTCCGATACTGTAATCGATGCGGCCGTAAATGGGTTCGACCTTCCACCCCTTAGCCTTACAGCTTGATCCAAAAGAATGGCCGCAGGAAGAGCAAAGATCATTCGCTCGGTGCCTATACGGTACCTAAACGAAAGAAGGGCCTAGGCGTGGTGCACCTAAGCCCTTCTTTTTATTGGCTCCGCGGGCAGGACTCGAACCTGCGACAAGGTGGTTAACAGCCACCTGCTCTACCAACTGAGCTACCGCGGATCAGACGACGGGTATCCGCGACTTCGCTGCACCGTCGGAAAGTCCGTAAAGACGGGCGCGGTTATATCAGACTCGTTTCCGTGCTGCCAAGGTCTATGTTGCCCAGCAGGGGCGCAAGCGGGCCCCAAAGACCTGCCACGGAGAAGGAACCTGCCGCATGCGGCATTTTTGCCGGGGAGGGACCGCCCAGGTGCGCATCGATCCCGGCAGCTGTTCCCTTGAGAACATCCGGCGATCCGAGATCGATCGCGGTGACGATCCGGCGAAGAAGCGTTGGACCATGTGAGCGTCGTGCGGACATGCGATTTTGCGAAGGGCGGGCCAAGCGCCGACACAAGTTACGGAAGAGTGGGGTCGATTGGCATGTTCCGTTTTTGTTCTTTACAGAAGAACTGCGATGTCCTAGTCTCCGCGGACAGCCAGAGAGAATAAAGCGAGAACAAAAAAATGCAAATCGAGCGCCTTGAGAAATTTGATCTTCTGCTCAGTAGCATCGCCGCCGCCGGGACATTCGCGTTTTTCCTCGCCGTGGTGACCTATGGCTGGGTCCTCGCGTTCCAGGCCATGGCCCAATAGCGCCACGAGCGCCGGCATCGCCATCGGCATCTATGGTGCCGCAAATGCCGCGCCCTCGAAAATAGACGCGGCGCTTTGTCTGCTGTGCCTATTCTTTCCGCCCTTACTTCGGCCGCCCTTACTTCGGCCGCCTTGACTATAAAAGACCACGGCGCACACAGTAGCGACCGCGTGCGCCGTGGTTCGCATGGCCGGGCAATTTCGCCTGAATTGTTGGAGGCCCGGGCCGGATTCGAACCGGCGTACAAGGATTTGCAATCCTCTGGATAGCCACTCTCCCACCGGGCCGTACGGCCCCCGTGGGAGCGCGCAGCGTCATATAGTCGCCGTGCCCGGGGACGGTCAAGCTTCCTGGCCGAAAGTGCCGCTTTTCACAGTGGTAGCCAGCTCTTGCGGCGATCGCGCCCGGTCGGCTCTCGCCGCGCTTGTGTTTGTCCTTTGCCTCATTGACAACTATAAAGCTCTACGGGGCCGGGCGCCCGCCGGCGCGGTGCGATAACTTGTCCCCTGACCTGAATTCCTCAAAAAGGTTTGGGGTGCCTATGACCGATTTTGCGATGGCCCGCGTGAACATGGTTGAGAGTCAGATCCGGCCCAACAAGGTGACGGATGCGGGAATCATTGACGCCATGTCGGCTTTGCCGCGCGAACGCTTCGTCGGACAGGATATGCGGGGCCTAGCCTATCTGGACGAAGACCTGCCGATCGCGGCCGGCCGCTACTTGATGGAGCCGATGGTATTGGCGCGTCTGCTGCAGGCGGCGCGGCCGGGTAGCACCGATATAGCCTTGGACATCGCCTGCGGCACCGGTTACTCGACCGCCATCATCGCGCGCCATTGCGCCACGGTCGTGGCCCTGGAATGCGACAAGACGCTGGCGGATCAGGGGAACGAAATTCTCAACGATCTTGGCATCGACAACGCGGTGGTGGTGCATGGCGAGCTATCGGCGGGTTATCCAAAGCAGGCGCCATACGACGTCATAGTGTTTGGTGGCGCCGTTTCGGAAGTGCCTGGTGCCGTGCTCGAGCAATTGGCGGAAGGCGGCCGGTTGGTCGCCGTCCTGCGCGGCAAAGACGGTATCGGTCGTGCGCACCTGGCACAGCGCATCGGCGGCGTTGTCTCGAGGCGCGTTCTGTTCGATGCTTCAATTCCGACCCTGCCCGGCTTCGAACACCAGGCCGGGTTTGTTTTTTAGATGACGGGTTCGTTATTTAGATGACCGGGGTTGTTTTTTAGATGAAAGGACGCCCGCCGCGAAGCGATTGATCCGCGGCGGTGCCGAAAGACCATGTTCCTCCAACATCTGGTAACCGGTAAATCCGGCAGTTTGGTTTTGTTTTAATGCGTATTTACGATCTCTGCCAGGCGGCGGGGGGGAAGGCAATAGCGTTTAAGATGGAATACTTGGTCACAGGATTACGGCTTCGTCAGCGTGTCTTGCATGGCGCCTTGATCGTGGTTTGCGTCGGCTTCGTCCTGGGCCTGGCCGGCCGGGCCCAGGCCCAGACCCTGAATGAAGCGCTGGTTGCGACCTATTCTAGCAATCCGACGCTGCGCGCGGCGCGGGCCGAGCTGCGTGCGGTCAATGAGAACGTTGCCCAAGCCGTGTCGAACTGGCGGCCCGATGTCGAGGCGATCGGATCGCTTGGCGCCAAACATACCGAGGTCCAAGATCCCGTCGAAAAAGGCGAGTCCACGATTCCGCTCGATGCCTCGCTGCGCGTCACCCAACCACTCTACCGTGGTGGCCGAACCCTCGCCGCGACGGCGCGCGCGCGCAATCAGGTTCAAGCCCAAAGGGCACGTTTGAAGTCAGTAGAGCAGGACGTCTTTTTCGACGGCACCACCGCCTATATGGATGTTTGGCGCGACCAATCGGTTTTGCAGCTGAACTTCAACAACGAACAGGTGCTACAGCGCCAGCTTGAGGCGTCCCGCGACCGCTTCACCGTCGGCGAGATCACGCGCACGGACGTTGCCCAGTCCGAGAGCCGCTTGGCCGTCGCCACGGCGAACCGGATAGCCGCGGCCGGCGACTTGGCGGCCAGCCGGGCCCGCTTTCAACGCGTGGTCGGTACTCTGCCCGAGCTGCTTTCGGCGCCCCCGCCGCTTGGTGGGCTGCCGCAATCGCAAGATGACGTCATACGCCGTTCTTTGCAGGAAAACCCGGATGTTATTGCGGCCGGCTTCGACGAAAGGGCAGCCGACAGGTCGGTGCGCGAGATCGAAGGCGAACTCTATCCCGAAATCAGCCTGCGTGGCGATCTCAGCCACGACGACGAGACCTCAAGTCGCAACTCAGAGTTCCAAAGTGCCTCGTTGATCGCGCAGATTACCGTGCCGTTCTACCAGCAGGGCGCGGTCGCCAGCCGCGTCCGGGCAGCGAAACAGACCTCCAGCCAGCGTCGTTTGGATGTCGAGGCGGCGCGCCGTCAGGCACAGGATGAAGCCATTCAAGCCTGGGAAAACCTGATTACCGCTCAGGCCCAGATCGAATCCTTCAACGCGAGCGTGCGTGCTAACGAGATTGCTCTTGATGGCGTTCGGCAGGAGAATCAGGTAGGAGCCAGAACCATCCTCGATATTCTCGATGCCGAGCAGGAACTGTTGGATTCGCAGGTCAATCTGGTTCGCGCGCAGCGTGACGCGCGCGTCGCCGGTTATCAGGTTCTAAGTGCGATCGGGCGCTTGACGGCACGGGATCTTAACCTTCCGGTACAGATTTATGATTTAGAGAAGGACTACAACGCCGTGCGCGGCTTGTGGTTTGGTCTTCAAGCACCCGGTGTAGAATAGAAGCAAAGGAAACGGCCGTGATTTTTGCTCGGCCCTCTGCCTTTGCCATGTTAGGACTTGCTTTTGCTTTTGTTGTTACAGTCCGCGTTTTTGCGAGTGACCCGATAAGGCCCCAAATCGATGAGCGATCCGGAAAGCCAAAGCGAACCGACAATGGAGGAGATCCTCGCGTCGATCCGTCGGATCATTTCCGAAGAGGAGAGCGAGGAAGGCGAGGCGGCCGAGGCTGAAGGAGAAGAAGGCGACGCTCAGGACGGGGCCGCGGATGCCGCAGCCACGGCCGATGACGAGGATGACAGCGACGCTGCGGCTGAAGATGCGCCTGACGAGAGCGCGGATGCTGAACCCGCCGAAGAGGACGATGTCCTTGAGCTGACTGAACGGGTCGAGGACGAAGCTGCGCTTGAAGAGGCCCCCGCAGACGCGCCCGAGGAGGCGACCGAGCCGCCGGCCAAGTCGCCGGTCGAGGATCTTGTCCAAGCCGCTGTAGCGGCCCCGCAAAGCGACGAATTTATCTCATCCGACGAGACGGCGGACGCGGCCACCGCTTCCCTGAGCGATGTCATGGGGGCGCTCACTGGAACGCAACTACGTGGTGTCCCGATCGGTGGCGGACGAACGCTGGAGGAAGTCGTGCTCGAAGCTCTCCATCCGGTCCTGAAAGAATGGTTGGATGCCAATCTAGCCACGCTAGTCGAGCGAATCGTTCGAGAAGAAATAAAAAAGATGGTACGCCGGGCCGAGGACCAGTAAGACCTTTCTCCAAATTGCCAGTTAATTTGAGGCAGCGCGTTCCGTGAGAACGGAGCGCGTGGCGCATGCTTGTCGTTTGGAGAGTTTCAAGGCCGACCGCCCCAAAGCATAGCTGCGTATAAGAGTCCGGCCGCGGCACTTGCAGCGCCGCGTGGGGTGCCTGTCTGGCTAGCGTTAGATGTGAGGAAAGCCAGCGATGCTGGAAAAGACGTATAATCACGCAGAAGTCGAGGCCAAGCACTACGCGAATTGGAAGGCATCGGGCAGCTTCGCCGCCGACGTCTCCTCGGACGCCGCGCCCTATACGATCATGATGCCGCCGGCGAATGTCACGGGGAGCCTGCATATCGGCCACGCCCTGACATTCACCATCCAGGATATCCTGATCCGGTATCAGCGCATGCGCGGGCGAGATGCCCTTTGGCAACCCGGTACGGACCACGCAGGCATTGCCACGCAGATGGTGGTCGAGCGGCAGTTGGCCGAGCAAGGCCTCAACCGGCGCGACCTCGGACGCGAAGCCTTCCTGCAGAAGGTGTGGGACTGGAAGGGCCAGTCCGGCGGCCGAATCAGCCTGCAACTAGAGCGCCTGGGCGCATCGCCGGATTGGCGGCGCGAACGCTTCACCATGGACGAGGGGCTTTCCCAGGCTGTCCAAAAGGTCTTCGTCACACTCTATCGCCAGGGCCTGATTTACAAGGACAAGCGGCTGGTCAATTGGGACCCAAAGCTGCATACGGCAATTTCCGACCTCGAAGTGGAGGCCATCGAGACACGCGGCAAACTATGGCATCTCCGCTATCCCATAGACGGCGAGCCGGGCCGCTATCTGGTGGTGGCCACGACCAGGCCGGAAACCATGCTGGGCGATACCGGCGTTGCGGTGCATCCCGACGATCCGCGCTATGCCGACCTGGTTGGAAAAACCGCCATTCTGCCCTTGGTCGGCCGTCCTCTGCCTATCGTCGGCGATAACCACGCCGATCCGGAAACCGGAAGCGGCGCGGTAAAAATCACCCCGGCGCACGACTTCAACGATTTCGAGGTCGGCCGCAGGCATGGGCTGGAGATGATCAACATCTTCGATGAGAACGCCCATCTGAACGACGCTGTGCCCGAGAAATACCGCGGCATGGAGCGTTTCGAGGCGCGCGCCGCCATCGTTGCCGACTTGCAAGCCGAAGGCCTTGTTGAGCAAATCGACGACCATATACATGTCGTGCCGCACGGCGACCGGGGCGGCGTGCCGATCGAACCCTGGCTTACCGAACAGTGGTACGCCGACGCCGCGACCCTGGCCAAGCCGGCAATCGAGGCGGTCGAAAGCGGGCGGACGAAGTTCGTCCCGCAGCAGTGGGAAAATACCTACTTCGAATGGATGCGCAACATCCAGCCTTGGTGTATTTCGCGGCAGATCTGGTGGGGGCACCAAATCCCGGCATGGTACGGTCCCGACGGCGAAATCTTCGTCGCCGAAAGCGAGGAAGAAGCCGTGGCGGCGGCAGCCGCGCACTACGGCGATGCCAAGACCCTAACCCGCGATCAGGACGTCCTGGACACCTGGTTTTCCTCGGCACTTTGGCCCTTTTCTACCTTGGGCTGGCCCGAG
>JAJFGM010000469.1 GCA_021776145.1 Kiloniellaceae bacterium
GTCAAATGAAAGTTCTATCAATAGCGGTACTTGCAGTGCCGCGAAGTTGCCGCATAATATGATCAGCTAGCTATTTGAGAAATAACTGTAATTCAAATCCGAATTTGTCCCGCTATCCTTGACGACGGACAGACCGGTAAAGGGGGAGACATCGGTATGCTGAAGGAATTCAAAGAATTTGCCCTACGCGGTAACGTCGTTGACATGGCTGTCGGCATCATTATCGGGGCCGCCTTCAGCAGCATCGTCAAATCGCTTGTTGCGGACGTGATCATGCCACCCATCGGCGTGATTCTGGGAGGCGTCGACTTTTCCGACATTTTCATCAATCTCTCGGACGGCGAATACGAAAGCTTAGCCGCGGCGAAGGAAGCCGGGGCGGCAACAATCAACATTGGTGTCTTCATCAATGCGGTGATCAGCTTCCTTATCGTCGCCTTCGCGGTCTTCCTGCTTATCCGGTCGATCAATCGGCTGACCAAAAAGGAAAAGGAGAAACCGGCGCCCGATCCCACCGAAAAAGACTGTCCCTTCTGCCGGTTGAGCATCCCCATCAAGGCCACCCGTTGCGGGCACTGCACTTCGCAACTGAGCGAGGCCGCCTGACACCGGAGCCTGTACCCGTGAGTCCGCGTCGAGCGCTCGACCAGCGTTCTGGCGCCAGAGTTCTGGCGATGGAGATAATCCGGCGCCGTGACGGCCTTTGATCGCGGCGTTCTCAATAGGCCCACTTGAATTGCAGTTTGGTTTTGCCGCCTTGGTTGGTGCCGGCTTGCAAGTGGAGCAAGGTCTTCGGGCCTAATTCGAACTCGATCTTGGCGGCCGTGCTGCCGCGATAGAACGGCAGCCACGTGAGGGGTTCAAAATCCGGCTGCGGCTTTTCACAAGAAAGCCTATCCGCAAAAACGAAAAGGGTGCGTCGAACCGATCTGGTTCAACGCACCTTTTTGTTTTGAAATCGTGTTAGCTGGCCGGCGAACCTGTCGGGGGGACTTGCAACAGAACTGGCTATGCAGGTCGAGGCAGGTTCGCCGGCCGTTCGGTCAGGTAACTACTCCGTCGCCTGTGCCGAGGTTCCACCCGCCGGTACCAGACCGCGCACGACGATCTCGACCCGGCGATTGGCGGGTTCCTTAATACCGTCCGCGGTCTGCACGGCGGGGTCGTTTTCACCCTTCGCGACAAGCTTGAAGTCTTCCAGTTTTCCGACGTTCAGCCCTTGCGAGATCAACAGGTCTCGCACGTTCTGGGCGCGAGATTGGGACAATGAAACGTTGTATTTTTCCGATCCCGAGCGGTCGGCATGGCCCTCGACGAAGAGGACCGTGTCCTGCATGTTCTGAATCTCTTTGACCAGGGCGTCGATCTGGGATTGACCGCTGGAGTCGACCTTGGCGTCGTCCCAATCGAACCGCACAACCATACGCTTAACCTCTTGGCCCAATTTGGCTACGGCGGGGGCAGCGGGCGCCGCGGCGGTTTGTTTTTCGGCCATGGCCTCCTTCATCTTCCCCAGTGACACAAAAAACTCATCGCGGCATGCGGCGATGTGGTCGGGCTGATGGTTTTCTTCCTGTTGCTCGACCCAGCAGTCGAATTTCGCCTGCGCACGAGCCGCCACGTTCGGAATCTTTTCGCGGCCACCCTCGTCGAGGGCCGAGTTCAAGTCCGCGCGCGCCGCCTGTAGTTCGCCCATGTGAGCCGCCGGAATTCTCCAATCGTCAGGGTTTTCAGGCATCACCGTTTCCCCGCGATTGGCCATAAGGGCCTTCTCGGCGAAATAGTCGGCGTCGGGCCAATCGTACATTTGCCGCGCTTCAAAAGTCGCGAATGATTGATATTCCCTTGCCAACATCGAGTTGAAGCTGGTGTCCGTGGTGGAGATCTCATCCAGATCAAGATGGCTGGTGTAGGGGAACCACGAGCTTGCCTGTGCCATTGAAACGACTAGGACAAGGGGGGCGGCTAACATCAGACTACGTTTCATCTTAGGGTTTGCTCCGTGCAAATGAATCCGAGGCGCTTGGGTAAACTTGTGTAGGTAACGCTCGAACCTTGGGATGGTTCCCTGGGACTCCAAGAATGTCTTGGCGGGTGCCGAGAATGGGCCGGGCTAGCGCCCTAATTTTCGGCCGACAGACCGGCTTTGACGATATCAACTGACCTGGGTTTGCCTTTGGCGGGTCTCAATAATCCCACTTGAACTGCAGCCTGGTCTTGCCGCTTTGATTGGCGCCGGCTTCGGTGCGGACCGAGATATTCGGGGTCACTTCGACTTCGATGGCGGCGTTCGTGCTGTCTGCGGCGGTACCCTGTTCGACGCCGACATAGACGCCGTCGGCCAGATAGCGACCGGCTTCAAGGCGGCCGAGTTCACCTTCCTCACCTGGAGCGAAGCCGAGGACATCGACACCCAGCGTTGAGCGGGCCAGCTCGAGCACTCCCGGGCCGCCGCTGCCCGACAGCGTCGCCGCGGCCCGGGCAAGCTGCACCGCCTGCAACGGATCGAGCTGCGTGCTGTTGCGGTTAAACAGGAGCCGCGAGAGGATCTCTTCTTCCGGCAGCGGCGGCTGCGAGCTGAAGGAGATCTCTGGCCGCGACGTCGTACCGTTCACCTTTACGGTTGTCACCAACTCGTCGCCCTCATGCGATGCCGCGAGATCGAGGCTCGCGTCGTTGTCATCCCCCTCGGCCAGGCGGATCGCGCCTTCACCCAAACGAAAGCGTTTGCCGACGAAATCGAAATTGCCGCGCAGCGGTGCGAGCTGTCCCGAGATCACCGGTTCCCTTTCGTTTCCCGTGACCAGGAATCGGCCCGCCCATTCGGAGTCCAAGCCGCGGCCACGAACGAAAACCCGCGACGGCAGATCGAGGACAAGGTCGAGGGACAGGCGAGGGGAGTCCTGGTCGGGCGGGGCGGGGGCGACGGCGCCGCTGGCGGGCTGGGTCGCGGGGTCGATTACGTCCAGTTCGACGACCGAAGGCGGCAGCGCATCGACCAGGCGCACATCGACCTGGTCCGTCGTCACTGTGCCGGTCACCTTGACCTGATTCGGCGTGCCGGCGGCGCGCAGCTCGCCGCTTGCGGTTGCCGTCACATCGTCGCGCTGCACCACCAATAGCTCGGTCAATTGTGCGACCGCGTCAAATCGCGGCTCGGCAAGGCTCGACAGATCCGCTTCGGCGGTCACCGAAAGACGGCCTTGCTTCGGATCTCGGCCCTGCAACTGCAGGGTCAGTAGTCTGCCGGACGGGACCAGACGCAGATCGATCTCTTCGAGACGCGTCCCCAGCACAAAATCCTCGTAGCGACCCTGGCCGAGCGTCAAGGCGCCGCCGACGATGGGCGCGGCAAGCGTACCGGCGAGCGTCAGGTCCGCCTCGATGTCGCCCTGCAGGTCGACGCCGTCGAGGGCGAAGAGGGTGACCAGTTCGGCGCTGTTCCCGACCCAGCTCAGGCGCGCATCGATGGCCTCTTGGGCGGGCAGCGCGGCGGCGAAGGGCGATAGGGAAAGCTGCAGCGGGAGTCGCGCCGAGGCGCGCAGGGGGGCCGCGACTAGGCCCTTCAGTTCGGCCTCCAGGCTGACACTATCTTCGCTCAAGTTGGCTGTTGCGTGCAGCCTGCCGGGCGGCAGGTCTGGCGCCGTCTCGTCACGGCTGCGGAGTCCCGCGACGTCGATGGACAGGGATCCGCGCGGCTCTGCGCCGCTGCCTTCGACTTCGAGCCGCAGGTCGAGCAAACCGTCAAGTGCCGGCGCGCCGGGTACGAGGTCGAGGAGAACCAGAGAGAGATCCGTTGCCCGCAAGTCGCCGCGCAAACGTTCGGGTTCGAGCGAGAAGGCACCCGTAAGTCGGCCACTGTCGACGGCTAGGTCAAGCCCCTCGATGGTCACGCTGTCGTCCGCGAGGGCCAGCGACGCGGGCGCCAGTAGCGAAGATTCAAGCGGCCCGTATGTGAGCCGGGCCATGTCGACCCGCACGCTAAGAGCCTCCGCGCCCGCATCGATCGCGAATTCGCCGAGAACGTCGAAGGGCTCGTCGAGCGCGCCCTGTGCCGCCAGCGACAAAGTGATGCGGTCGAGGCCGCCCTGGCCCGAGAGCGACAGACTCGTCAGCCCCGGCTCGGCGCCGGCCGGGCCCGCGGCCTGCAATGCGAGTTCCATGCTTGGGGTGCCGAGAATATCGGCGACGTTGGCGGATCCGCTCGCCCGGTCCAGACGCCAGGCAAGACCGCTGTCGGGCAGCGCCAAATTCTCGGCCGCAAGGGTTAGCGTTGCGTCCTGCGCGGCGTCGCGCTCGCTCAGATGCAGTGCACCCTCGAGAGCGCCGGCGACGCGGACGCCCAACAGCGATTCAAATCGACCGAGGTCGGGCAATGCCAGGGAGACATCGCCGCTCAGGTTCGGCGCGCCCAGGCGCCAGGCGAGGCGTCCCGATATTCGATCGCCTTGTTCGGTCGAAAGACTCAAATCCGAGAGCTCCAACCGCTGGGCCTCGACGACGCGAAAGGCACTGGCGGCGGTGAGGCTCTGGTTCTCGACGGTGGCGCGCAGGGTCAGATGTCCGCTGGCGGCCTCGACCACTTCACTGGCGCGAAGATCGAGACTTAGACCCCCGATCGGAATATCTGCAACCACCAGGTTAGTGGCGGGAACCTTGAGCCGCAGGCTGGGGTTTGCCAACGCGCCAGTGACTTTGCCCGTGGCACGCACGCGGCCGCTCAAGGGCAGGTCGATCGCGGCCGCCAATAGACCGAGGTCGGCGACCTCGAAGCTGTAGTCCGCGTCGACCTGGTTCCATGCGCCGTCGATCGCGGCCTCGCCGCGCAGCGCGCCTCCGGGTCCCTCGAGCGTCATGTCGGCCACCGTCAGGCCACCGGTCGCGGGCAGGCTAAGCGCCGCGCCGTAACCCGGCGCGGCACCGAGCAACGCGCGCAGAACTTCGTCACCGCTGTCCAGATCTCTGGCGGCGCCCGCGACCCACAAGTCCAGCGTCCCGGCTTGCAGTGCAATTTCGATCTCGCCCTCGGTCGCGCCCGTTATCGCGGGCGTTCCGGGCGGTAGGAGTTGCGCGATTGAGGGGATACGGAATGTGAGCGCGGCGCTGGCGGCGAGGGGCTCCGATTGCAGGGATCCCGATCCGCCAATCCGCATCGTCGGGCTGTCCAATTCGAACTTTGCGACATCGATGGCCTGACCATCCAGCGGCAGGCTGCCGCGCAGCGACCAGGCCAGCGTGCCGCCGATCAGCCGGTTGAGATCGGCGTTTTCCAGGTCGGGCTCGGCCAGCACGCCGTTGCCTACGACCGAGAAGTTGTCGCTTCCGGATTCGCTGGCGGCCAAGCGCAGGTCGGCGGCGGCATGCGCGCTGCGCAAGCCTTGCATCGCCAAATCATCGAGTGTCACAGAGAGGTCGATCGTCGGCGCGGCGACCGCACCACTGGCGGTGAAGCGCGCCTGTCCGCTGGCGAAGCCGCCTGGCAGCCGCCCGGCGGCCAGATCCCGGCCGTCGCGGATCTCGAGACCGCCGACGATTTCAAGGCTCGCAAGCTCCGGATCCAGCCAGCCGGACAGTTTCAAAGTGGCCGGACCGGCAACGACGGCCAGCCTTTCCACCTGCAGCCGCCCCTCTTCATGCAGCGCGACGGCGCTGTCGACCGTCGGTGCTCCGAACAGGGGGCGCAGGTCTTGCGGCAGCAGATCGCCGAGGCCGAGTTGACCGCCCAGTGTTACCCGCCAAGGCGCCGGACCCGCGACAGTCACGGCCAAGTCGCTCTCGAGCAGCGAGCCGAGCGCCCCGGACAGACGGCCTTTCCAGCCGTCGAGAGACCCGCTGCCGGTCAGACGCAGGTCGCTGGCCGGCAGATCCGGTCGCTCCAGCAGAGTCGCCAGAAGGCCTCCGGCGGCGTCGAAGACCTGGGCATCGAGCTCGAAACTGCCTTGCATGAGGTCGTAGCCCATCGACAAAGACACGCGGCCCGGTTGTTCGTGCAGGTGATCGAGTTTCGCTTGCAGGCGAAGTTGGGTCTCCTTGCGCAGCTTGAGGCTGGACTCGAAGGAAAAGCGGGACTCCTGGCCAACCACGGGCACCGCGACGAGCAGCGTGGCGATGCTTGCTTCGTCGATATCGATGTCGATGGGGACGCTGAAAGCGCCGAGGTCAATTTCGCTAGAGGCGGATTCAGTCGTCGCGGCTGCGCTTGCCAGAGGTTGACGCCGCAGCGTGACCTTGCCGAGGCGCAGGCGTGATACTTCCAGGCGGCGCTCCAGCAATGCCCCCGGTCGCCAGGCGATATCGAGCTTGTCGATGGTGAGCCAGGGGCCGTCCTTGTCATGCAGAACGACATCGCCGATCTGGAAAGCGCCGAAGACGTCGCCGCTCAAACTGCCGATAGCGACGTCGTAGCCGCTTGCCGCGCTCAGCGTTCCGGCGAGCTGGCCACGCAGAAGTCCAAGACCGCTGTCGCTGCGCAAGCCCGCAAGGCCCGCCGCCAGCAGCGCGAATGGCAGGGCGAGCAGCAAGGCCACAACACCGATAAGACGGAGGCGGCGGCTTCGCCGCTGGCGGCCTTTGGCGGCGCCTTGCGGTGTTGCGGACGGCTCGGCCATCGTCAAAAAGCTTGGCCGATGGAAAGATAGACCTCGAAGGCGTCGTCGACGTCGGAACGGGGGTTGAGCGGGACGGCGACGTCGAGCCTAAGCGGGCCGATCGGGCTGAAGTATCGCAGCCCCAGCCCGCCGGCCCAAAGAAAGCCGCCTCCCTTGTCGAAAAGCTGACCGGCAAAGACCTGCCCGCCATCGATAAAGGGCACCACCCCAATGGTATCGGTGAGGCCCAGTCTGGCTTCGAGATTGACTTCCAGCAGGGAACGTCCACCGGTCGGATCGTCATCGGAGTCGAGTGGGCTTACCGTGCGGAACTCGTAGCCGCGAACCGAGCCTGCGCCGCCGGCATAGAATCGCTTACTGGCAGGAATATCGGAGTTTTGGTTGCCGACGATTATGCCGGCAGACCCGCGCCCGGCGAGCACCACCCGCTCGTCCTGGTCCAGGGCGAGGTAGCCGGCGCCGTCGAGCCGATTCGACCAGAAATGCGTCGACTCGAACAGAACACCCAGATAGGGCGTCGTCGAGGCTTGTAGGCGCCAGCCTTCGGTCGGGTTCAGACGGTCGTTCCGGCCATCGTAGGACAGTTGCAGCGGCAATCCGATCAGTCCGAAGGTGTCCTCGTCCCCAGCGTCGTCGATCTGGCTGAGTTCGAAGCTGGGACCGGCGATCAGCGTCCAATTCGGTGCCAGGGCGCGCTCCACGCCGATGAAGTGCGTTGTGCCGATTTCCTTGAAGGCGTCGCTGTCTTCCCGCTGCAGCGAGGAGTCGAGCAGCAGCGTTTGATCCCTTCTCGCGAAATTCGGGTTGCGAAAGCCAAGACTTGCCTGCTGGCGGACCAGCGACGTGTTGCCGGCGACCCGCAGCTGTTCGCCTTCGCCAAAGAAATTTCGGTGAACCCAAAACGCCTCGAGCTCGAACAGCACGTCCGTCGAGGCGCCGACGGAGAATCCGACAGAGCGATGAGAGCGCTCGACGACCCGCAGGGTGACTGGCAGCGGGCCGGCAGCCGGCTCAGCGGCGTTGGTGGCGAAAACCACCGAGTCGAATATACCGAGGCCGGCCAGTTGCCGACGCAACGCGTCGAGGCGGCTCGCGTCGTAGGTTTGACCCAAGGGCCAATTGATGATCCGGCGCAGGTATCTCTCGTTGGTTTCTTCGAGTCCGACCACGGCAAGGTTGCCAAAGGTGCGCGGCGGCCCGGCAGATACCGTAAAATCCGCGTCCAGGGTCTTGGTGGCTCGGTTCAACTGATATCGCGCTTCGCTAATGCGCGCATCCGGGAACCCGACATCAGCGAGACGGGTCAAAAGGCCGGCTTCGGTCTGTTTCAGGACTTGCGCGCGGGCCGCGCCGCCGACTTTGGCGTCCAACTCGCCGCCGCTAGTTGGTGCCGCCACCCCGGGTGCCGTGCCTTCGTAAAGGATCGAAACGCGGCCTATCTCGTAGCGGGGTCCGCTGTCGATATAGATGGTAATAGCGACTGGAGATTGAGCGATATCGCGCGCCGCCCGAACCTTGCCGTCGTAGTAGCCTTCGGACCGCAGGACCTTCTCGAAGATTTCGACGTCCGTGTCCGTTCGGCGCAGCAACGCCGCCAGGCTGGCCGGCGGTTTGTCCTGCAGGAAGATGAGCTGGGAGCTGCGCTGCAAAAGTTCGCCGAGATCCTCGGGATGTTCGCCGGCGATCTGCGTCGTGTAGGCAACCCCGGGCGCGGTTTCGGCGGTCGGTTCGGTTGGTGTCGCGGGTTGGTCGGGCTCGCTCTCGGCGGCGCTGGAAAGGCTGTCGTCCTTGACCGCCGCGGCGCAAGAAAAAAGCCAAAAGGAACAGGCAATCGCCAGCAACGGCGCAATCGCCGAGTGCCGATAGTCACTTTTTTGTCGGCCGACGCTCATCAAACTTCCAGCCATTCGCAGCCGGCTTCATTCGGTGTCCTGAAGGCTACCGGCGAGTCTCGGTGGTCATTGGCGATTGATATCTGCGGCGTCACGTGCTCGAGGGCTCCCGGTGGCTCAAGTGTGGATCGGTTGGGCACAATTCAAGCTTCTGCAACTGGCCGGTTGGGCCGCGGAAACCTGTCGGCAGCGTGACCGAAAAAGGCGATATGCATCGCTGTCCCTTGCCTTTGTCTTCTGCTCGACTCGGTTGCGGCGCTGATTAGCCCGAGTTATTGGGCACCGGCTGGTTGACAAAGGTTCCGATACCGTCGGGTGCCTTGATGTGCAGGTCGCGTTGCGGGAACGGAATTTCGATGCCCTGCGCATGGAACTTGTCCCACACCCGCAGCAGGACCTCGCTCTTGACGTTTGAGACACCATTATGTGGGTCGTTGACCCAAAACCGGAGCTCCAAATCGACCGCGCTGTCGCCGAATCCTTTCAACAAACACGCGCTTTTGGGTGCCGCGAGAACCCGCTCGACTTCCGCCGCGGCTTCGAGACACAAGGCGATAGCCTGTCGTACGTCAGTCTTGTAGGAAATGCCAATGGGAATCTTCAGGCGGACCGCACTCTCCGAAAAGGTCCAGTTTTCGACCCCCTTCGTGATGAAGTCCTCGTTTGGGATCAGGTGTTCGATGCCGTCGCGCGTCACCACCGAGACATAACGCGCGCCAAGCGAGTTAACCCAGCCGTAAGTCCCGCCTACGGAGATCACGTCGCCGGGTTTGATCGACTTGTCCAAGAGCAGCATTATGCCGCTGATCAGGTTCGAAACGGCTTTTTGCAAGCCAAAGCCGATGCCGACGCCGATGGCGCCACTCAGGACCGCGAAAGCGGTGAGATCGATCCCGACGGTGCGCAACGCGACCACCACGGCAATGGTGATCAGAACGATCTTCAATAGCTTGGTTGTTAGAACCTGGACGCTTGGGGTCAGATTGGGCAGCGTCTTGATACGGCGTTCGAGGAGTCGCGCCGCAAGGCTGGCCAACCACAGAAGGATGGCCAGCGACAGCATGCCCTTAATGACGATGAAGAGCGAGATGCGCAGCCCACCTACGTTCAAGGCGGCGGAGTCGAGGATCTCAACCGTGTCGTCGAGTATGCCCAAAATGTTGAGCGCGGCGATCGCCCAGGCCAATACGGCGACCGTTCGAGACCACAAGGGATCGCGCACAAATCCCGACACCAAACGAATAACGATCCAGGCGGTCAGCAGACTGACGGTGATCTGCATCAGGTGGTGCGACCAGCCCGAGCCACTGGCGACCAGCATCGCCAACCATTGATAGACCAGCCAGAGGATCCACAAAGTCAGCGGGCCTGCGCTCTTTGCCAGCCGGCCAAGGATCTCCTCGCGACGGCTGCGCGCCGCCAGTCGCGTCGCCCCTCTTTGCGCCAGCGGCGACGAGATGCGGGCAACAAGAAAGCAGAGCGCGATGACGACAAGTTGCACAAGGGTTCGCCAATCGAAGACGTCGTTGGCCAGCCAAGCCTCGAGGCTCGCCCCGGCCTGCCTCAACTCCGGTATTTCCAGCAAATCCGCCACAGAGCCGATCACGCTTTCCATTCAAGCCTCCCAATTTCGATTGGCGGGTGGTGTTCAGATCCACTTCAAGCGGCGCAGGACCAAGAATTCGACGATGGCGAGGACGGCAATTCCGACGACCACGGCGGTAAAGCCGACTGTGCCCTCGACGCCCGGCATGCCGCCGACGTTTATGCCGAACAGGCCGGTGATGAGGCTTGGCGGCAGGAGGATCGCGGCGACCACGCTGAGCAGGTACATGGCTTTGTTCATCTGGTCGGAAAGCCGGTTGAGGACCTCTTCCTGCACCACCGCGGCCCTTTCGCGGGCCGATTCCAGATCCTCGAGATAGCGGATGGTGCGATCGCCGGTTTCGCGCAAATCGGCGCGGTCCGCATCGGTCAGCCACTCGAGCGATTCGTGCTGCAGATGTGTGATGACTTCGCGCTGAGGCGAAAGATACCGGCGCAGATGGATCGCTTGTCGGCGTACGCTGCCGAGTTCCTTGCGTAGCCTGGCGACCGGTGCCGAGACGATCTCGTCCTCGAAGTCGTCGACTGCCTCCTCCAGGTTTTCAATGACGGGGCCCATGCGATTCATCAGGCGCTGGGCCAGGGTCGCGAGGAATTCGCCGGGCCCGCGCGGACCGCGACCTGCCTGCAAGTCTTCACGGATATCATTGATGGCCATGAGGCGGCGGTGACGGATCGTGACGATCAGGGTCCGATTGAGCCAGACACGGACGCCGACCATGTCCTCGGGGTCGGCGCCGGGATTAAGGTTTACACCGCGCAGGGCAACGTGCAGTGAATCGCCCTGGCGCAGGACACGCGGCCGGATGTCCTCCTGCAATAGGCTGTTGGCGATCAACGGGCTCATGCCGCTGTCGTTGCGTACCCAACGTTCCGCGGCCTCGCCCGTGCGGTCGAGGTGAACCCAAAGCACGCCCTGTTCCGGTTGCCAGCTCTTTATGCCCGTCCAGTCAAGTTCCTGTCCGCCCCCCGCTGCATCCAGAGTGAAGGCACAGATCAGGCCGTCGTCGCTGTTCATATCGCAATCCCCTTCTTCTCCAATGGCCGCTCATTTTTTGCGTCAGGGTGGGGGTGACCCGATCAACGCGGCCTCGTGTCCGCCGCGGCCTTGAATTTCGATGAAAACACGTGTGACTTCCGGGAATCGCGCCTTGATGTCTTTTTCCAGGGCACTCACGGTTTCCTCGGCAGTTCCCGCCGATATCGAGTTCTTGAAATCCAGACTGAGATTCAAAAGGACTTCGCGCGGGCCCAGGTGCATGGTCAGGACCTCGTTGACGAAATCGATTTCGCTGCGTTTCGAGACGATGGCGCGGATGCCTCGGACGACCTGCGGACTGGCGCCTTCGCCGATCAGCAAACCCTTGCTTTCGAACGCCAATACGCAGGCGGTAAAGGCGAGAATGACACCGATGGTCACCGATGCGACGCCGTCGAGGATCGGCATGCCAAGTGTTTGAGCGGCCAAAATACCGATGAAGGCGGCGACCAAACCCAGCATCGCCGCGCTGTCCTCGAAGAGCACCGTGAAGACGGTCGGATCCTTGCTGCGCCGAATGGCCGCGATAAAGCCGCCAGAACCCTTGGTCTTGCGGAATTCCTGAAAGGCGATCCACCAGGCTACCGCCTCGAAGACCATCGCGGCCGCCAGCACAATGTAGTTGACGAAAGGCGATTCGACGGGGTGCGGCTCGATAATCTTCAAAACACCCTCGTAAATCGAGATGCCCGCGCCGACGGCAAAAATCAGTATCGCGACGACGAAGGTCCAGAAATAGAGCTCCATGCCGTATCCGAAGGGATGCTTGTCATCGGCTGGCTGCGTCGCGCGCCGAATGCCATACAGCAAGAGCACCTGGTTTCCAGTGTCGACGACCGAATGGATCGCCTCGCTGAGCATCGCCGAGCTGCCGGTATAAGCGGCGGCGGCGAACTTCGAGATCGCGATCAGGAAATTGCCGATAAGGGCGGCGTAAATAACACGCTTCGAGTTGGGAATTGCCATACTGCCATACCATTTTTAAAAGGCGCCGGTGTTGGCCGCGCGTTGATCGCGGGCGGGGGTGCAACACACGAGCGCTAAAAGACAAGTGCCTTCTTATCGCTTATCGCTTATCGGTTGGCCATGGCATCTTGGTGAGCCAGCCAATCAATATGCCGATGCCCAGGACGCCGAGAACAAGGAATGCGCGCCTGATTTCCAGAGACCAGACGAAGATTCTTATTTCGACCAGATCAATATTTTGTAGAACAAAGAGCGCCACCAGGGCTGCGAGCAGCGCCGCGACGACAGTTTTTATCCTTGCCATCGATAGTGTCCAGCATCGGGCTTTTTCGCCGGGCGGCAATGAAAGCATAAAAAAGCACCCTGCGCGCAGGGCCGGGGCGATGCGCACAAGGGACGAGTTATCGGAGTCGTGGTTTATGCGTCAAACGACGTTGCGGATCATCGTTTGCGCTATTGAGTCGCCACGTTCGACTTATCGGGTCGCCCGCCGAGGACCGTATACTTCAAGGTCATCTTAGCGCCCTCGACGTTGACGCTGATTTTCTCCGACATAAGCGTGTGTTGGCCCGGGCCGAGCACGGTCATGCAGGTCGCCGAGGTGGCGAATTTGCCTTCGAATGACTCGACGTCGAGACCGCGGCGAAGATCGCGGTCGGCGCTGCAGATTTCGTCATCGACGTAAATGTCGACGCCGACTCCGGCGCGCGCCAGGCTGCCCTCTCCGACCGGGGTGCCGCCGAAAGCCCGAGCCACGGCAATCAAGGTCGCATAATTACCGGGTTCGACGACGACGGTGGCTTTGGCCACGCCTGCGACTCCCGGAACTTCGCCGTATTCATTGACGGCACTGCCTTGGGCATGCGCGGGGGCGAGCAGGGCCAAGCCCATGACGCCCGACAGCAGCGTAGCCATAAGCGGCGCTGTCCACCGTCCAGGTCGTACAACATTGTTGGGATTCTGCACTTTCGATACTCCTTCGATGCAAAGCGGCGAGATATTTCGCCATTCACTGACGACGCTCGTCGAACGTCCCAATGGGTCTCGCCTCAGTGATACTTATTAGAAATTGGTTGTCGTAAATAATAATACAATCAAATAATACTTGTAAGTTATATGAGTATTGATTATGTTTGTTCATGGATATCGGGCTGGCGCGTACCTTCCTCGAAGTTATTGCCGCCGGGAATTTTGTCTCGGCGGCCAAGCGACTGAACGTCACGCAGTCGGCCATTTCATTGCGCATCAAACGCTTGGAAGGAATGCTCGGCACGCGGGTCTTCCTGCGCGTCAAGTCGGGCACGGAACTGACGCCGGCGGGCCGGCAGTTCGAACGTTTCGCGCGTTCCATGGTGAAGGTCTGGGAAGAAGCCCGGCACCAGGTGACGGTCCCCGAAGGCTATCGCGATCGCTTGGTTATTGGCGGTCAGTACAGTCTCCTGCCGCGTTTCGTACTGCGCTGGCTCGGCCGCCTCGAAGAGACGCTGCCCAACGTCGCTTTCCGCATCGAGGCCGGCATGCCCGACCGCCTGATCCGAGAAATGACCGAGGGGGTCGTCGATATGGCGGTCATGTACCGCCCGCAGTTACGCCCCGGACTGAGGGTCGAAAAGGTTTTCGATGGCCATCTGGTCCTGGTCGCAACGGATCCGAAATTTGGTCCGCGGCTGGATGAGCGCTACATTTTCATGGATTGGGGCCCGGAATTTCTCGCCGCTCACGAGGCTGCCTTTCCAAATAACCCGGTTCCGCGCACGACGTTTGCGATTGGAGCGCTCGGCCTGAACTTTGTCATGCGTTCCGGTCGCGCGGCCTATTTTCCGGCGCGTTTGGCGGCCGAGCATGTCGAGGCGGGCCGGTTGTTCGTGGTCCCTGGCGCGCCGACTTTCGAGAATCCTGTCTACCTGGTCACCCAAACCGAACTTGCGGAAGACCTCTATCTTGCGGCGAAAGGCGAATTGCTTCATGTCGTCGCGGCTGCCGAAGCGGCCGGCCAAGCCGTGCTAGAGGGGGCCACGGAGGAGACGTAGACCGGGCAGTACTAGCTTGACGACTCCCGGGTGATCGCGATGCCCGGTGCCTTGCCCTCCCTGTCGGCGCCGAAATAAATGGTCTGATGGGGGAAGGGAATCTCGATGTTGCGGGCGTCGAAGGCGCGTTTCATGCGCAGATGGAATTCGCGTCGCACGGACCATTGCATCATCGGTTTGGTCTTGAAACGGGTTCTGATGATGACCGCCGAATCCTCGAACTTGTGCAGCCCTAGAACTTCGTAGGGCCCGATGATGTGCGCGCGCCAGTTCTCGTCCGCCTGCAAGCCCGCGCCAATTTCCTTCAAGACTTCGATAACCTCGTCGACGTTCTCGCGGTAAGCGACTCCGACGTCGATCAGCGAAATACCGAACTCCTTTGCCATGTTGAGGACCGCGGCGACTTCGCCGAAAGGCACGATGTGCACGTTGCCATCGATGTCCCGGAGCGTAACGCTGCGGATCGTCAAACCCTCAACGGTGCCCATGTGGCCGCCGAGGTCGACATAGTCGCCCACGGCGAGCGCATCCTCGAGCAGGATGAACACGCCTGTGATGACGTCTTTGATCAGGCTTTGTGCGCCAAAGCCTATGGCAAGGCCGAAGACACCCGCGCCGGCGAGCAGCGGCGCGATATCGATGCCGAACTCGGAAATCATGGTCAAGGCGACCAGGACGATCAAGACGATACGAACGGTGTTACGAAATAGAGGCAAGAGCGTTCGGGTCCGCGAACTGCTCAGCAACAGGGCGCCGCTGGAATCCCGCCGTTCAAGGTAACGCTGAATGAGGAGCGAGAAAACTTCCCATACGATGTAGGCGCCGAGCAGAAGCAGCAAAATGGAAGCGGCGCGCGCAAGTACGACACTGCCGATAGGACTCGTCACCCAGCTCGAGACGTCGGCGCCCCAGACCTCCAGCAAAAACAGCACGGCCAAGGCCTGGATAATAAATTTAAGAGCGCCCTGCGCCTTCGCCAAATAGAGGTTTGCCCGGGGCTCCAAGTCCGGGTAGCGCAGCTTCGCGGTATCGCGCAAGCGGAAACCCCGTGCCACCACCTGCTGCAATGCCAGCACCAGAACTCGCGAAATCGCGAGAATGAAAAGGCTGAGAAGACTGCCTTGCAGAAGATACTGAAATCCGCCCTCGATCTCGAAGAGCCAAACCGCGTAGAGGACGACGACGAACAGCACCGCGAATATATGCCAGGTATCGGCGAGGCTTTCGCGAAGCAGGCTGCCAGGGCGCGGCGAATCCGCAGCGTCGCGAGATGAAATCAGGCCCGCGACGTTCGATTTGTTCTGAAAAACCAGAACGACAACCAGGCCGAGAACAAGAAAGACCAGGACATTGAGAAAGAACTTGTGCGCCGCCGCGGCAAGCCCCAACAGCAACGCAGCCTCGACAAAAAAGTAGCCATAAATTGCCAGAGCCGATAGGCGGCGAACCCAGATCACCCAATAGTGCGCCGTCTCTTCGCTGACGCGCACGGCACGGGTCGTAGGGTTATCCGGACTGAAGGCGGCTCGTGTCACGATCATGATCGCGCGCACGAGAACATTGGCGTTGACGATGGCGAGGATGACAAGCTGCGTCATCGCTTTGGGTTGGGTCAAGGGCAGAAGGCCGTAGGTGGCGGCGGCGAATGCGAAGAGCGGGACGACATCGACGAGGACCTGGCGGAAAAGCGCCTGCAATTGCCGGTGCCAAATCTCCGCCGGTTGCGTCGCGACTTGTTGCCGTCTTCGTGACAGCAGGCGTTTGGCCACCCATTCGGCCAGGAAGCCGAGCGCTATGATCAATATGACCTTGGCGGCTGCCGCAAGGATCAGGCTTCGCCGTTCCGCATCTCCGGC
Organism: Kiloniellaceae bacterium; assembly: GCA_021776145.1. Lineage (GTDB taxonomy): Bacteria > Pseudomonadota > Alphaproteobacteria > Kiloniellales > Kiloniellaceae > JAJFGM01. Next base: position 15,997 of record JAJFGM010000469.1, read on the forward strand.
CATGGCCAACAGATCCGTTGAGGCCTGGGGAATTTGCCCGACAACCGCCAGGGCCGCGCGCGCCTGATGGTTGATCGTACTCACTTGCGCTGAGATCGTTGCCATGATCTCGCCGCCGAGATTGGCTTCGGTCGAGCGTTCCTCAGCCCCGTCGACGGCGCGGCGCGCCGCAATGAGAGAGCGGAGCCGTTGGGTAAATTCCGCCCGCTCGGCGTCGTTCTCCAGTGTGGCGAGGAGGTCTTGCAACTCTTCCCAGCGCGGCGGCGGTTCAGCGGCGGCTTCTTGCTGCTCTTGCGCGAAGCTCGGTGGGATCAGGCAGAGCAGCCCGAAAACGCACACAAGGATTGCGAGGCACCCTAATCCCCTATCGGTGCGAAAGAACATGCGGTACCTTCTAACCATGCCGATTACACTCCGCGCCTGGCACGGCGCCCTCGATCACATTCACTCTATTGGTCTCGTGCCTTCAATCAAGCCGCTTCCTTGCGGCCACTTTGTGTGCCGTGCCAGTCGGAGCCCGGCGCCCGAACTTTGCCGAAGACTCCGACCGTCTTGAGGCTCGGCGCTTCAACGGCCGAGGTCGCCATTTCTTGCATGTGGCCCCTGCCGGATTAACTGGCCCCTGCCGGATTAACGTGGGGAGACGTCGCGAAAGGGGCATAAATGTCGATCCTGGGCGAGGCATCCTATTGTGGGTTGCCGCCCCTCGGCGACCTGGAGGGAACGGTTAGGACCATGCAAATCATGCTGGATACACCGCTGCGGATCGAGGTGTCGGTGGAAAAGGACAAAAGCGACTGTTGGCTGGTGGTATCCTACCTCGCCACGGGAGACGGCCAAAAGAAGCGCCGCGTGCTGGCCACCTGCGAGGCCTTCGACGATGCGACGCGGTGGCTTGGCAGCCTGTGGCGCCGCCAGTTTCTCGACACATAATCCAGGACGGGACTCATGATACGGTCAATTTCTCTCGGGCTGGTGCTTGCCCTTCTCGCAGTGGCCAATGCCATGCCGGCGAGGGCACAGAGCATTACCGACGGGCAGTCCTTGATGGAACGCTGCCGCGTGTTGCAATTCGTCAATCCCAGTGCTGGCCTTCATTGTCGCGGCTACATTGGCGCCGTCGCCGATATTCTGTCGGCCGGCAACCAGATCGACGAGTGGCGCGCGTGTCCGCCAAATCTACGTAAGAGGGATGCGCTCACACAAGACGTGAGAGCTTGGCTCAAAGTGCATCCGCAGGATCTTGAGGTCGAAGCCTTTCGCCTCGTGGCTCGGGCTTTGTCTGAAACTTATCCTTGCGGCGATTGACCCGGGCGTTAGTAAACCAGGGCGTTAGTAAACCAGGGTGTCAGTAGACCAGGGTGGCGGGGGCCGCGCCGTGTTCGCGCCTATTCGTCGGCTGGCTTGGGCGCGGTGTCTCGCCGCTGTTGACCAATGGCCGCGGCGAGTTGCCGCGCCAGGGCGGCCCCCAGAAGAAGCGCGACC
>JAJFGM010000470.1 GCA_021776145.1 Kiloniellaceae bacterium
AGATAATCATCTCAAACAACCCAAATTTGCCGAATAGAACTCCATAGAGCCCGAAACTGAAAAACGCTCAAAATCAACACCGAAAACCCACCAGACATAACCCAAACAAAAACGTCAGGCCTTTCCACACAGCCAAGACCCGGAACGGACTCCCGCAGGTGCAAAAACATCTGAAGACTGCTTAGGTTCTGTGAGGCAATTTGCAACGTTCTCTACTCCGAACTTTTTTCAGGCTCTCAGGACGCTCTTTGCCCTTGCCATCAGTTTCGACAGATCCTTGTAGTTGCCTTGTTGTTGTTTCTCGACGCCGCTTATTGACCTGAGCAAGCGTTTTTGAGCCTTTTCCAGCGCGGAAACAGCAACACTGACAATACCGGTCGCACCAACCTTGTCTGCGGCCTCACGCAAAAACAGGAAAGCCTTGAAGTATGATCGGAACTGGGCAATCGAGGTGCTGACATCGGAAAACGCGTCGGAGACACATTTGTACCGTTGTTTCCCTGGTACTATTGCGCACTTGTCCAGCGCCGCATTCGCCCTCGCTATCGACCGTTTGGCAGTGGCGGCAGCGGCATCGGCATCGACTGTTACAGTGGTGCTATATCTGACTATACCGGTTCCAGCCTGGCCACCAGCTTGTGCGCCTTCGCCTGGGAATGCTATCGGCGCAAGGAAAAACGCAATTACCAAAAGCAAATTAGTAGAGTGTGTAGAAGATGATTTCATCTGGAGGCTCTAGTGTATCGAGTTGCAATTAGCTTGCCGTTCACAAATAGCTTGTGAACCAAGAACATAGGCCCGGGCGTTCCAAATTCGTTTATTATAATCAGTGGCTCAGTTGGGGTCGTTTCGTCAATTTTATATTTAAACGAATTGAACCATGAATTTTTCCTTCCATCGGTAATACCCGATACCCAAGTTTCAACAATCGCTCCATCTTCTATCGCATCATAAACTATAAAAACAAATGACTTCGGAACGTTGAACGAGCTCCTAACGTTTCTCACAGAATCTCCACGTAATCTCGGTAAATACGAAATCAATTCTAATCTCGATTTTGCCACGATAATCTTTTCTAGTGATTTCGCACGCGTCTGGTATGCCAAGATGGTCCCATGTGTTTCATGTTTCCAATCGGGTAATCCGAGCGTATCCAACAGTTTCTTGGTGATAATCTTTCCGCTAGGCAGACCGGAATCGCGTCTGAAAGCCGCGATAGCGCGTTTAGTACTTGCGCCGATAACACCGTCAACGGGGCCTGGTTTGTAGCCGAATCTTGTTAGTTCAGCCTGCACAAGCGACACAACCTTGAGATCATCGATTCTTTCTCCCAACTCCGCGGCGGGCCTAGCAACTGGTTGTTTTGGCACCTCAGTCGCAATCGTCGTAGAACGGCGCAAAATTCCGGATGCAGATTGCTTGCCCTTTTTCCAGAACGCGCTCAGAACGTCCTTGCTGATCGGGTCCAACTCAATCTTATAACCGTAGCCGTGACCAAACGAGAGTGAATTCCTATTAAGTTTTGTCCTGCCGACTCGCTGTTTCCGGCCTCGAGATACGTACTTCGCGACGCGCCCATTTTTTATGACTACTTTTGCTGGTGTTTTTCCGCTCCACTTTCCGATCCAGGTGCCGTTCCAATCTGATTTCTCAAACCCAAACGCGGGTGCTACCGAGAATGCAAAGCAGATGAAAATTACCTGTAATTTGCGAAACGATATCACGGCGAACCTCCAAATTTTTGGCGTGCTAGTCTTTCGTAAATTCAATGTGGCAACAAGCAATTTGTCAACATAATGCTTGTGATCAAACCAACGAGATAATCAGCACGACTGACTTGGTTGATTATGAATTTCTGGCAGCGCGCCATTTAATTTTGGATTGTAGTTAGATCTTTCCTTATCAAAAGGTAGTTGGCGGACCGAGCAACGATGCGGGTCACGCTTAACCTGCACAGCGTTGAAGCAGATCGAATTTCCCTGGGATTTTGGTGGGTTTTGTCCTGCGCCGATAACGACTGTTATTGCGACGCCCTAAACGGAGATTAATGGCACTTAGGCCACTCTTTGATTCGAAAACAATACTTCCGCTTTTACCTAGAGCAGAAGACTTCGTCCCCTCAAACAGCCACACCCAACTCCCCACGCTCCCCGTCCCAGTTCGCCTTGTGCAAATATTTTTGGAACGCCTCGAACGGCAGGGCTTCGCTGAACAAAAATCCTTGCGCATAGGTCGCCCCATAATTCTTGACGAAGGAAAAGTGTTCTTCCGTCTCAACGCCTTCGGCGACCGTTTCCAGGTGCATGACGTCGGCGAGGTAGAAGATGGTCTTGGCGATGGCCCGATTGCGGGCGCTGTTCTGGGCGGTCTGGACGAAGGCGCGGTCGACCTTGATGATGTCGAACGGGAAATCCTTCAAGGTGGCGAGGCCCGAATAGCCGGTGCCGAAATCGTCGAGGGTGAAGCGGACGCCGAAACTTTTCAGCGCCTCCAGGTGGGCGCGCACCTGGCGGGGTTCGCGCATGGCCACCGACTCGGTGATCTCGATCTCGATGGTGGCCGGGTCCGTGCGGTTGGCGACCATGGCCTGCTCGACCGTATAGGCAAAGTCGTGGCGCTCCATCTGGGCGACCGAGACGTTGAAGGCGATGGTCACTTCGGGCTTGATCGCGTTGAGGCGGTTTGACAGCTCGCAGACCTGGTCGATGACGCATTTGCCGATGCCGACGATGAGGTCTGATTTTTCCGCACAGTCGATGAAATGGGCCGGTGAAAGTACGCCGCGCGTCGGGTGGTTCCAGCGCACCAGCGCCTCGGCCTTGGTGACTTTCCGGGTTTCGCAATTGACTTCCGGCTGGAGGTAGACCTCGAACTGGCGCTCGGCGATGGCCTGGCGCAGTTCGTGCTCGAGATTGGAGCGCTCCATCTGGGCATGAATCCGGCGCAGGCGGTTCTGCTGCAGGCGGGTGATGGAATAGCGGATGGCGCGCTCGAGGCTGACGGAAGTGAGCGTGGCCTTCTCGACAAAGTCGGACGCGCCGGCCTCAGACGCCTCGACGTCGATGGCGTGGTCGCTGACGCCGGTGACCAGGATCAGCGGAATGTCGGGGTCGTGGCTCTTGGCTTCGGAGATGAAGTCGATGCCGGTGGCCGCCCCGATCCGGTAGTCGACCAGGCACAGGTCGAACTGGGTTTCCTGGAGACGGCGCAGGCCATCGCCATGGGTGTGCTCCCATTCCAGATCGAATGTATAGTCCTCGATGGCCTCGAGCAGATCCTTGGTGATCAGATAATCGTCGGTATCGTCTTCGACGAGTAGAATTTTCAATGACACGGTCACAAGCGTCGGCCCCCACCTTAACGCGCTGAGTACTCAATAGTACCCGTCCTGTTATTCCCCACCGGAGAGCATAGGGCATGCGGCTTAATTTGGCGTTAAACTGCGGGAATGTGCTGGTTTGGCAGCGTCAAACCGCCTGTCATGCCGGTGCCAAGCCGGTATCCAGGGCGACACGGACAGGCCGTCGGATTTAGCCCCTGGGTACCGGCTTTCGCCGGCATGACGGCGGAGAGTCTGGCGATTGGGACAGCGTGTGCAACGCCTCAGAGCAGGCCTGCGGCTTTCAGGCCGCTCAGGGATTTCTCCGCGTGTTCGGTGTCGCCACCGGCGGCGATGGCGATCTGCTCGGCCAGGTGTTCGGGCGTCATGGCCGGGTTGGTGCGCAGGGCGCCGGCCAGCGCTTCCTTGGCCTCGTCGACCAGGCCTTGGGCGCCGAGCGCATTGGCCAGTGCCATCCAGGCGCCGGTGTAGCCCGGCTGGAGGTCGAGGCTGCGCCTGGCGAACCGGGCGGCGTCCTCGTGGCGGCCGTCGAGCGAGCAGGCGTTGGCCTTGAAGTAGCACCAGTAGCCGACCATGGGGTGGCCGGGGGCGGTGGCCAGGATCCGGTCGAGGATGGCGTGGCCTTCCGCCAGGCCTGCGTCGTCGCCGCCATAGGCGAGCGTTCGTCCGAGCCTGCCCCAGATGTGATAGTCGAAGGGGGCGACCTCGACCGCGCGCCTCAGTGCTGCGACCGCCCTCGCCGCCTGCCCGCAGGTGCTCCAGACCTTGCCCAGGGTGCGCAGGACCGTGGGGTCGTCGGGGGCCAGTTGGGCTGCGCGCTCGATAGCTGTCACGGCCGCCGCGCGGTCAGTTTCGGGGTCGGCGCTGAAGCCGCTGATGACGCGCTGGACGTGGATCGAGGCGAGACACGCGTGGGCGTTGGCGTAGTTCGGGTCGCGGGCAACGGCTTGCTGCGCCAGGGCCAGCGCCTCGTCGAGGGCGTCGCGGTTGACGGGCAGGTTGAGGGCGCGGGCCTTGTGCACCAGTTCCCAGGCGGCAAGGTCGGCCGGTGCCGTGCCCGAGACGCGGGCCCATTCGGCGCGCAGGAGTTCACCGCCGAAGGCCACGACTATTGCTTCTGCGATCTCCTCCTGGACCTCGAAGATGTCGGCCATGGTGCGGTCGTAGGTGGCCGACCAGAGCTGGGTGCGGTCGGCAGCGTCGGTAAGCTCGGCGATGACGCGCAGACGGTCACCGGCGCGGCGGACATTGCCGGTGAGCACATAGCGGAAGGCGTGGGTGCGCACGATGTCCCAGGGGTCGGCGCTGCCGTCCTTGCGGTCGCGGGCGGAGAAGATGGCGGCGCGGGACGCCACCCGCAGGTCCGGCACCGACGACAGCATGTTGATGATCTCCGCGGTCAGTCCGTCGGCGAGGAAGGCGTCGGCCGGGTCCGGCGACAGCAGGTCGAACGGGAACACCGCAATCGAGCCCAGCGCCTGCTCGACGCGAGGCGGGGCGGACCACTGGCGGCCGGCGTCGTTGGTGGTGGTGGCTTCGGGAGCGGCGACGGCAATGCCGTTATCCGGGCAGGACTGGTAGACGCGCAAGGGCGTGGCGATATTCTTCAGGGCTTGCTCGCCCAGGTCCTCGAAGGCCGCGTCGAGCTTGTTGCGGGTGTGCTCGAACACGGTGGCCGAGATGCAGACCGTCCCCGGCCGGGCAAGCGCCTCGAGCCGGGCGGCCACATTGACGCCGTCACCATAGATGTCGTCGCCGTCGACCAGCACGTCGCCGATATTGATGCCGATGCGGAACGCGATGCGGGTGTCGTCGGGCACGGCCTCGTTGTGGCCAGCGACCGCCTGCTGGATGTCGAGGGCAAACGCCACCGCGTCGACCACGGAAGCAAACTCCATCAGGGTGCCGTCGCCCATGAGCTTGACCACCCGGCCGCCATATTGCGCGGTCTTGGGGTCCATGATGGTGCTGCGGATAACGTTCAGGGCGTCCAGCGTGCCGGCCTCGTCGGCGGCCATCAGGCGGGAGTAGCCAACCACGTCGGCGGCCAGGATCGTGGTCAGTCTGCGCTCCATCTTGCGCGGGTCTCCTTGCTGCCGGCGTCTGTCGCCCATTCTATACCGCCATTGCCGGGCGCGGACACCTGGATGTTTGCGAACAATTCATCTTTCGGGACAATCCTAGCGTGCCCGTGTTATACCATGGCCCACGAGGCTCCTCAAAATGTGGCAACAGCTATCAAACAGGCAATGACAGGCACTGAAAACACCACTATCTCCTTGCGACCAATGGGTTTTGACGACGTGCCCACGGTCGCTGACTGGTTCTGGAATTTTCGTGATATCGCGGCTTTCGACCGCAATCTGCCGGTGCCGGTCAACCTGGAAGCGGTGCGCGAGAGCTGGCGTTCGGCGCTTGAATATGCCGACCCGCCGCGTGCTCTGTGGTATGTGGCCGAGGACGGCGCAGGAACGGCCCTTGGCATCGGCGGCCTGCAGGCGATCAACTATGTGCACGGCGACGCGGTGCTGCCGCTGTTCATTGCCGAGCCCGCCCGGGGCAAGGGCCTGGCGCTGGCCATATCGGTGGTGCTGGCGGACCTGGCGTTCGACACGCTGAGGCTCAACCGGCTGACCACGTTCTACCGCGACGACAACGATGCGACCAAGCGCATTGTCGAGCGGATGGGGTTCGCCCAGGAAGGCCGGCTGCGCCAGGCATGGTACGGAGACGGCGTCCACCACGACCTCATCCAGGTCGGCATGCTGCATAACGAATGGCTTGACGGGCGCGCGGCGCTGAAAGCCGAACTTGAGACATCTTCAAAGACCCCGGGGGTCCTTTCCATCAACCTGGAGCGCACGCCGCCGAAGCGGCAGTGAAGCCCCCCACTCATCGAGTCATAAATCGTAGATCATGAGCGACGAACAACCCAGAAAACTGAAACGACGGCTTGTAGCCAGCGTCTTTGCCGACGTGGTCGGCTATTCCCGCATGATGGGCCACGACGAGGTCAAGACGACGCTCGCGGTCAAGACCCGGTTCAAGGCCTTCGCCGACATGGCGGGAACCTATTCCGGCGATATCGTGCGCCTGGTGGGCGACGGCGTGTTCCTGATCTTCGAGAGTGCGGTCGACGCAGTGCTGTTTGCGATGGAAATCCAGACACAATTGCAGGCGCTCAACGAAGGTGTTTCCGAAGACGACCAGATCCACTTCCGGTTCGGCATCAACCTGGGCGAGATCCTGGTCGACGACGGCGAGTTGAGCGGCGACAGCATCAACATTGCCTCGCGCATAGAATCGTTTGCCGCACCGGGGCGGGTGTGTATCTCAGGTGCGGTCTACGACCATGTCAGCAACAAGCTGACCTATGGCTACGAATACCTGGGCGCCCAGGACTTCAAGAATATCGACGAGCCCGTGGACGTCTTCCAGGTCCACGAAGAGGCGGCGAGCGCCACCATGACACCCGGTCGCCGGGACACGCGCAAGACCTCGCGCAGCTTCAAGGGCGATCCGATCAAGGACCAGTCGATCGTGGTCCTGCCGTTCTCGTTCCAGGGCAGCGACTCAAGCGAGAGCTGGTTTGCCGACGGCCTGACCGAAGACATCACCACGTCGCTGTCGCGCTTCCACGAGTTTTTCGTCATCGCCCGGGGTTCGGCGTTTGTCTATGACGACCGCTCGGTGTCGCCCGCCGAGGCCGCCCGCGAACTGGGCGTGCGCTATGTGGTTGACGGCTCCGTGCGCAAGTCCGGCACCCGCATCCGGATCACCCTGCAACTGCGCGACGCGCCGCGCGACCGCACGATCTGGGGCGAGCAGTACAACCGCAACATCGACGACCTGTTCGACCTGCAGGACGAAATCACGCAAGTCATCGTGTCGGCGACGGCCGCCCAGATCGAGGCCTCGGAGCGCGAGCGCCTGCGCCTGATCCCGCCGGCCAACCTCGAGGCCTACGGCTTCCTGCTGCAG
>JAJFGM010000048.1 GCA_021776145.1 Kiloniellaceae bacterium
GCGGCGTCCCAACCGCTTGGCGGAAAAGAACCTGACCCTGCATCAAAGCGATGGTACCCAACAGACCCTGCTGGTGCGCATCACCGCCGAGCGCGATGGCGACAGTGTCATCGGTTACGTCGTCACCTTCGACGACATAACCGAACTGCTGTCGGCGCAACGCAAGGCCGCCTGGTCCGACATCGCGCGGCGCATCGCGCATGAAATCAAGAATCCGTTGACACCGATCCAGCTTTCGGCCGAGCGCCTCAAGCGCAAATATCTCAGTCAAGTGACGAGTGAGCCAGAGACCTTCCAGATCTGCACGGATACCATCATTCGGCATGTCGGGGACATCGGTCGCATGGTCGACGAGTTTTCCTCCTTCGCCCGCATGCCGGCCCCCGACATGGCCGAAGAGGATCTACGGCAGCCGATCGAGCAGGCGGTCTTCCTACAGATGCAGGCCAACACTGGCATCGAGTATGTAAGGAATCTGCCGGACGAACCGGTTCCCACCAAGTGCGACCGCCAGCAGATCGGACAGGCGCTGACCAATCTCCTGTTGAACGCCGCCGAGGGTATCGCCGCGCGCGATGTCAAGAAGGGCGAATCTCTTGAACCGGGCCGCGTGCGCATCGGGCTGTTTCGCGAACAGGGCAGCCTGGTCATTGAAATCGAGGATAACGGGTGCGGTTTGCCGAAGGCCGAGCGCCATCGTTTAACCGAACCCTATGTAACGACACGTCAACGCGGTACTGGATTGGGGCTGGCAATCGTCAAGAAGATCATGGAAGACCATAGTGGCGATCTTGTCCTGCGCGACCGTCCCGGCGGCGGTGCATCGGTGCGATTGGTCTTCTCGGCCAGTGATGACAGTCAGGCTGGACCGACTGTCGAGACCAAACATAAGTCGGTTCGATCGAAATCTGCGAGCACGCTGTTGCGCGAGGAAGGAAGCCATGGCGCGTGACATTCTGATTGTCGACGACGAAGCCGATATCCGAATGCTGATGGCCGGCATTCTGCACGATGAAGGCTACGAAACCCGCGAAGCCGGCGAGAGTGCCGCGGCACTTGAAGAAATCCGCGCCCGCAGGCCGAGCCTGGTCGTTCTCGATATTTGGCTGCATAACTCGGAACTCGACGGTATGGAGTTGCTCGCAGTCATCCTGCACGAACATCCTACGCTTCCGGTGGTCATGATATCCGGCCATGGCACAATCGAGACGGCCGTCAATGCTATCCAAATCGGCGCCTATGACTTTATCGAGAAACCCTTTAAGTCGGACCGTTTGCTGCTGGTGGTCGATCGCGCCGTCGAAGCCGCCCGGCTGCGCAGCGAAAATGCGGAGTTGCGTTTGCGCGCCGGTCCGGACGCCGAGTTGATTGGCAATTCGGCTGGCATCGCGCAAATGCGCCAGGCGATTGACAAGGTTGCACCGACGGGAAGCCGCGTGCTGATCACCGGGCCGGCGGGGTCTGGCAAGGAAGTCGTGGCCCGCCTTATCCACCAGGCATCGCGGCGATCCGAAGCTTCCTTCGTCGTGCTCAATTGCGCCGCCATGCGGCCGGATCGTCTGGAACTCGAACTCTTTGGTAGCGAAGCTGAAGTCGAAGGTCCGGGTTCGCCTGGCAAAACCGGGACGTTCGAGATGGCACACGGCGGCACTCTGTTGCTTGACGAGGTCGCCGACATGCCGCTCGAGACCCAAGGCAAGATCGTTCGGGTGCTGCAGGAACAGACCTTCGAGCGGGTCGGCGGCGACCGGCGCGTGCAGGTCGATGTCCGGGTCATTGCCTCGACCAACAAGGATCTTCAGGCACTTATCACCGAAGGCCGATTCCGTGAAGACCTCTTTTACCGTTTGAATGTCGTACCGGTGCCGGTGCCCGCGTTGCGGGAACGGCGCGAGGATATCCCGTACCTGGCGACGCATTTTATGGAGCACGCGGCAGAGTTGGCGGGGCTGCCGCCGCGTGTGTTGAGCGCGGACGTCATGGCGGCATTGCAGACCTATAACTGGCCCGGTAACGTGCGCGAGCTGCGTAACATCATCGATTGGATCCTGATCATGGCGCCGGGCGAAGTCGGTGATTCGGTTCACGCCAGTATGTTGCCGCCGGGCTTTGGCGGTGCCAATCAAGGCGTGCCGCGCGGCGAACCGGGAACCGAGGTCATGTCGCTCCCACTGCGCGATGCGCGTGAAGTTTTTGAACGCAAGTATCTGGAAGCCCAAGTGATCCGCTTTGGCGGCAACATTTCCCGAACCGCGAATTTCGTTGGCATGGAACGTTCGGCCTTGCATCGAAAGTTGCGCTTGCTCGGCATCTCCTCGTCGGAACGGGCTTAGTGGCGTTCTTTTAGGTAACAGGCATGAAAGTCATCATTTGCGGCGCTGGACAGGTCGGTTTCAATATCGCGCGCTATCTCGCGGGCGAGAACGCCGATATCACCGTCGTCGATCAATCGCGCGCATTGGTCGAGAAAGTATCGGAATCTCTCGACGTCAAAGGACTGGTGGGGTTTGCCTCGCACCCCGACGTCCTGGAGCAGGCCGGCGCGGCCGACACCGATATGATTATCGCGGTGACCTATGCCGACGAGGTCAACATGGTCGCGTGCCAGGTCTGCCATTCGATTTTCGAGGTGCCGACCAAGATCGCGCGGGTGCGCAACCAAAGCTACCTTAGCCCCATGTGGGCCGATCTGTTCAGCCGCGATCACATGCCGATCGATGTCATCATTTCGCCGGAGATCGAAGTCGCTCGCGCCATCGAACGCCGGCTCGAACTGCCAGGCGCCTTCGACGTTCATCCACTGGCGGATGGGCGAGTCAGTATGATCGGTGTGCACTGCACCGGCGATACACCGGTTATCAATACGCCTCTGCGTCAGCTCACCGCCCTGTTTCCGGATCTGCATGTTGTGGTTGTTGGGGTCTACCGCGACGGCAACGGTTTCGTGCCGACGCCCGAGGATGAATTGATTCCCGGCGACGATGTCTACCTTGTCGCCGACAGCCAGCATCTGGCGCGAAGCATGTCGGCGTTCGGCCACGAGGAAAAAGCGGCGCGTCGAGTCATCATCGTCGGTGGCGGCAATATCGGTCTCAACCTTGCCCAGGCTGTCGAGGAACGACACGCGCATGTCGCTTTGAAGCTCATCGAACTGGACAAAAGCCGGGCCGAGCTGGTGGCGCAGACCCTGCAGCGTACGGTGGTCATCCACGGCAACGCCTTGGATGTTGAAATTCTCGAAGAGGCCAACACCAACGCGGCCGAGACGGTCATCGCCGTCTCCAATGACGACGAGGTGAACATCCTCGCCTCACTTCTGGCCAAACGCCATGGCTGCCAACGCGCGGTAACTTTGATCAACAAGGAATCCTACGGCGGGCTCGTCGGCACCTTGGGAATCGACACCGTGGTCAGCCCGCGCGCGATCACCGTCTCGACCATCCTGCAGCACGTCAGGCGCGGCCGAATTCGCTCCGTGCACTCGGTCAGCGAAGGCTTCGGTGAAGTGATCGAAGCCGAGGCCCTGGAGACCTCGAGCCTGGTGGGCGTTCCAATTCGCGAAGCCAACTTGCCGGACGGCGTTTTGGTCGGCGCCATCGTGCGTGGCGATGAGGTGATCATTCCGCGTGGCGGCACGGTGGTGCGAGCCAATGATCTGGTCGTCATTTTCGCGGCAACCAAAGCCGTCAAGAAGGTCGAAAAGCTCTTTGCCGTGAAGCTCGAATTCTTCTAGTTTCGACGCCTCCCGAACGGCCTACCGGTCGTATTTGCCCTGTCGCTTGCGGGGCTCATTGCGACCCAGCCAGCGCACCGGAACAGGCTCAATGGCACGGCATCCCAATCGCGAAATTGCCTCCGCGTCCGTACCGCCGACCGGGCAGGCCGGCATGAGCCGACCCAAAGCGCTGCTTTTCGATTGGGACAACACCCTGGTTGACACTTGGGTGGCCATACATCACGCCCTTTCGGTCACTCTCGAGGCCATGGGACAACGCCCTTGGAGTCTGGACGAAGTGCGGCTGCGGGTCCGGCGCTCGGCGCGCGAGACCTTTCCCGAGCTTTTTGGCGCGCGGTCGGAAGAGGCAACGAAAATCTTCTATGACTGCTTCGAAAGGGATCACCTGGAAACGCTTCGCGCACGCAGCGGCGCCGCGGAGCTGCTGCAGGAACTGACTGCGGCGGGTGATCTGTATCTCGGTGTGGTCAGCAACAAACAGGGGCGTCTGTTGCGCAAGGAGGCCCGGCGTCTGGGGTGGGATCGGCTCTTTCGCTGTCTGATTGGTGCGACCGACGCAACGCGCGACAAGCCGGCGCCGGAAGCCGTCAACTTGGCGCTGGAGTCGTCGGGCCTGGTTGCCGGGCCCGAGGTCTGGTTCATCGGCGATACCGACATCGATTTGCTCTGCGCTCACAACAGCGGGTGTGTTCCCATCCTAGTGCGCGAAGAGGCGCCCGGACCGGGCGAATTCGGGGATGCCCCGCCGGCCCTGCATTTCGCGGACTGTGGCGCGCTTGCGGCTGGACTCCGCGCGCTTTAGGTCCGGTTGCGCGGAAAACCGGTTGGTTGCGGCCGCAAGAGGACCTATGTGGTTCGGGGGGCTCAACTAGCTGAAAGTTGCCGGCAGAACACGGTGCGGCGAACTTTAAAGATCCACTGAAGCGTGCTAATTGTTAAATTGCCGGTTCCGCAGACAGCAATGCGCAGCTTGTGGTGGCATCGGAGCCTAATAGCGAGCAGGCACCGCAGTTTCGCGCGTGAAGCGAATATACCAAGAACAATAATGCCTATACGAATGGGGAAATATGATGGCCGGAGAAAAATCGCAAAGCGTCCAGGACGTCTTTCTGAACCACATTCGCAAAAACAAGGTGCCGGTGACCATTTTCCTTGTGAACGGTGTCAAGCTGCAGGGAATTGTCACGTGGTTCGACAATTTTTCGGTTCTTTTGCGGCGTGATGCCCACTCGCAGCTGGTCTACAAACATGCGATATCGACCATTATGCCGGCGACTCCGGTGCAGCTCTTCGATCCGACGAAAGAAGAAGGTACGACCGGATAGGCCGAATTGGATTGCGCAAGCGTTTGATATTCCGAACCCATAAAATCAGCGGCAGACTTCAGTTGCCAACGGGTCAGCGGCACGTCGCCGAATGACTACGCGCGCGCTCGTCGTCCATCCAGCTCTACGATCGGCAGGCGCTTCTCGACGTTCCCCGCAAGCCAGTCTTGAGGAAGCGGTTGGCCTTGCCGAAGCCATCGGAGTGGAGGTGGCGCAGCGAGAGTTGATCACCTTGTCACGTGTCAAGCCGGCGACCTTACTGGGCGGCGGCACGCTGGCGCGCCTGTCGGCTGTTATTGCCGAGGAAGATATCACCCTTACCTTGGTGGATCACGCCTTGACGCCGATTCAGCAGCGCAATCTCGAGCGCGCTTTGGACTGCAAGGTGATCGATCGCACGGGACTGATCCTGGAAATTTTCGGGGCCCGCGCGCGAACACGCGAAGGTCAGCTGCAAGTCGAACTCGCGGCTCTGACCTATCAGCGATCGCGGTTGGTACGATCCTGGACACACCTTGAACGCCAACGCGGCGGTTTCGGTTTTCTTGGCGGACCGGGCGAAAGCCAATTGGAAATCGACCGGCGCCTGATAACCGAGCGAATTACGCGCCTCAAGGCGGATTTGGAGCAGACCAAGCGCACCCGTGCCCTGCATCGCCGGGCGCGCCGTAAGGTTCCTTTCCCGGTGGTCGCAATGGTTGGATACACCAATGCCGGAAAATCGACACTGTTCAATCGCTTGGCGCGGGCGGATGTAGTCGCCGAGGACATGCTCTTTGCGACCCTCGACCCGACGATGCGGCGGGTTG
>JAJFGM010000471.1 GCA_021776145.1 Kiloniellaceae bacterium
TATCGTCGAGGTCGGTCAACTGCTCTTCCGCCTCGACGAGTCGCGCTTCCGCATCGAACTCGGGCAAAAGCAGGCGGCGTTGGAGTCGGCGCGCCAGGAGGTCGAGACCCTGCGCTCGCTCTATCGGCAGAAGACCGCCGAACTGCGCGCCGCGAAAGAAGAAATCGCCTATTACGACGGCGAATACAGGCGCAACGAACGCCTCGTCAAGAAGGGCCACGTACCCGCCGCACAGTTCGAGGAAGCCAAACGCGACAGCCTGATGGCGCACCACCGGGTCGAGGCGATGCAACAGGACCTACACGGCGTGCTCGCCAGCCTCGGCGGCGACCCGGCGCGCGCGATCGACGAACACGCGCGTGTGCTGGCGGCGCGGAACGATCTGGAACAAGCCGGGCTCGACCTCAGCCGCACCACGGTCATTGCCCGCTCCAAGGCCATAGTCTCCAACATCGACATGCAGATCGGCGAGTACGTCGAACTCGGCAAACCGGTCTTTAGCCTGGTCGACGTCGAGAATTTTTGGGTCGAGGCCAACCTGAAGGAGACCGACCTTACCCATCTACGCCAGGGCCAGCCGGCCGAGATCGCGGTCGATGCCTACCCGGACTATGTCTGGCGGGCCAAGGTCGTCGGCATCGCGCCGGCCACCGGCGCCGAATTCGCCCTGCTGCCGCCGCAGAACGCCTCGGGCAATTGGGTCAAGGTCGTGCAGCGCCTGCCGGTGCGTCTGGCGATCGAGCGCGTTGCTGGAGAGCCGCCGCTGCGCGCCGGCATGAGCGTCAAGGTGAAGATCGACACCGGCGTCGAAATGGACCTGCCGGGACCGCAGCGCGCCGCCGTGGCCTCGATTCAGGCGCGGCAGCCCTGACGGGCGCGACAGTGCTTAGCCGAGCACCACTATTCCACCACGCATGCCAAGGCGGGAAACGATGAGTGCCGCGGCGACCTTGAACGATCGCTCCAGACCGGAAACGGTCATGCAGCGGACGATGATCCTCCTGACCCTGACTTTCGTCACCATGCTTTATGCCATGACGGTGACCATCGCCAACGTATCGCTGCCGCAGATGCAGGGCTCGCTGTCGGCCACCCAGGATCAGATCGCCTGGGTCGTCACCTTCAACATCGTCGCTACCGCCGTGGTCACGCCGACCGCCGGATGGCTGGCGACGCGGCTGGGGCGTCGGCGGGTGATGATCCTTGCCGTTGTCGGCTTCGCTGTTGCCTCGATCCTTTGCGGCCTTGCCGGATCGGTGGAAGAACTGGTGCTCTATCGGATATTTCAGGGCGCCTTCGGGGCGCCGATGGTGCCGTTGTCGCAGGCCATCGTGCTGGACACCTACCCCAGGCGCCAGCACAACACCGTGACCGCCATCTGGGGCGTCGGTGTCATTCTCGGGCCGATCATTGCACCGGCTCTTGGTGGCGCCTTGAGCGAGGCCTACAGCTGGCGTTGGGTCTTTTTCATGATCGTGCCCTTTACCGTGGTCGCCTTGGTCGGGGTGCTCGCCTTCATCCGCGACCGCGAAGTCGGCAAGCCCGTGTGGATGGACTGGACCGGCTTTCTGGCACTGGCCGTGGCCATCGCGACCTTCCAGCTCATGCTCGATCGCGGTGAGCGCAACAACTGGTTCCAATCGACGGAAACACTCATCGAGGCCGGCATCGCCTTGGCCGCCGCCTGGGTTTTCATCACTCATTGCATCACAGCCGAAAAATCCTTCCTCAATCCGAAACTGCTACGTGACCGCAACTTTGCCCTCGGCCTGGTCATCGTGCTGCTTTTCGGCATGCTCAACTTCACGCCGATTACCCTGCTGCCGAGCATGCTGCAGGACGTTCAAGGATATCCGGATTCGGTCATCGGCCTGATCCTTTCGGCCCGCGGTTTCGGCACCTTCGTCGGTTTCGGCGTCATGATCTTCGCTGGCCGCCTCGACCCGCGCATTCCCATGGTGGCCGGTTTCGCATTGCAGGCCTGGGCGGGCTGGACCATGACCGGCTTCGACGCCAACGTAACGTCCTGGGACGTGCTTTGGACGACGGGCGTGCAGGGTCTGGGTGTCGGCCTCTTGTGGGTGCCGCTCAGCATCGTCACCTTCTCGACCCTGGCACCGGAGTTGGTGCCCGACGGTACCGCCTTCTTCCACCTGTTGCGCAACATCGGCAGCTCGATCCACATTTCGTTGTCGATCGCCCTGGTGGTGCGCGCTTCCAAGGAAACCTACGCCGGCTTGGCGGAGAATGTTTCGCCTTATAACGAGTCTTTCGATTTGCCCTGGGTGCGCGGCCAGTGGGGTATGGAAAGCCTCGGCGAGCTGAGCGCCCTGAGCAACGAGATCGGGCGCCAGGCAACCGTGGTCGGTTATCTCGACGCTTTTGTCTTTTTCTGGATCACCGCTGCCCTGGCAATTCCCTTGGTCTTCCTCGTGCGGCGGCCGAAGCGCGATTAGCCCGGAATTTCGTGAATCCGCCTGTGTAGGGATTATGAGGCGGTTTATCGGGGTTCTATGGGCCCATTCAGTTTGGCGGGCGTTGTTTTCGATGCCAAGGCGCCGACTGAGTTTGGAACGACGTGTGGAATGTTGATTTCAGGCATGGTTACGGTTGCCGGACGGCCTGTGCCCAGCTGATTTGGGTTTACGGCGGCGGCGGTGCTATCCGAGCTTGACAGCTACCTCCGGGCTAGAGGAACTTTCCGAGCCGCACCGCCGTCTTGTCAGTTTCGAGCCGCCGCGACGGCATGATCAGCACGCAGTCGTCATGCGGGGTGCGGATCTCGCGGTTGCCATCCCGGGCAATGACCGTGCCGGCCGCAGCGATCGTTTCCATGCCGCGGTAGTCATCGACGAAGGCGAAGCCCTCGGTCTCGACAGTGACGGCCTGCACCACTTCGATGGTCTTTTGCGGTCCCGGAGAGGGGCGGGCGGCCAGGACGCTGGCGCCGAAGCCGGGATCGACGGTCTTGGTCTCCCGCAGGAAGCGTAGGGCGACGTCGATGCTGCGCGGGCCGGCTTCGGCCTCCCAATGCTGACCGGCTTCGTAGAGCAGGGCGTTTTTGGGGCTGTCGGCGTTGCCGAAGCCGCCGTAGTCGCGCATGCGGGTGCCTTCGGCGTGACCCCTGTCGGTGACGATCCATTCCGGCACGCCAATGCGGTGCGCCAGATCGCGGCCCTTTTTCAACGGGCCGGCCATCATCAGCGGCGGCTGGGTGTGCTGCATGGAATGCAGGTCGAGCAGCAGGTCGACCTGTTCGACGATGGGGCGCACGGCGCGGGCGCGTTCCAGTTCGCGGCTCCGGGCGGCGCCGTCAAGCGAGCCGGACTGCCAGACACGGTTGAAATCCTGATCGAGCAGCCGCGAGGCCATCGGCTTGGCGGTATCGAAGCTGAGGTACGCGGCGACGTTCATGAAGGCGAGGCTGAGCTTGCCGCGGCATGGCCGAACGTCCTGCTTGAACAGCCAATCCAGGGTCAAGGCGCCGCAGACTTCATTGCCGTGTACCAGGGCTGAAATCATCACATGCGGTCCGGGTTCCGCCGCTTCGAAAGTGGTGATCCACTCGACGCCAGTGTTGCCGGTCCTGTAAGGCCCGATGTCGGGAAATTCGATCTCGATCGGGTAGTCGTCGTTGACGTTACGCGGCACCTAGGGAATTCCTTGATTGCGGTTCCAGGAAAGCGGCTCACGCCGGTCGCGAGTAGATGTCGTCGATACGGCAGTCGCGGGCAAACTCGACAAACTTCCGCGCCGCGGGCAACGGCAGCGGCGAGGCCGGCAGGACGAAACAAGTGAAATAGGAAATGCGCGGCAGGAAGGGCCGAAAAACCAGGCTCTCGTCGTGATTGAGGGCGATGGGGAAAGGATTGAGAACGCCGATGCCGACACCTTCGCGCACCAGTTCGCAGACCGAGGCCGAAGTCGAGGTTTCGATCGAAACCTCGGGCCGTACACCCTGCTCCGCGAACAGGCGATCGAGTTTCACCCGGGTCGGGAAGCGTCGCGTCAGAGCAACGAAGCGGCAGCCGTCGAAATCGCGCGGTTCCAAATGTGCCTTTTGCACAAGTGCATGACCGGCGGGCAAAACGACATGGGCGTCAGCGCGGCGCAGCGGCTCGATCAACAGGCCGACGTGCCGTGGCGGCTCATCACAGACACCGAGGTCCGCCTTGCCATCGGCGACGGAATGGACGACGTCGGTGGCGGTGCCGATCTCGAGTTGGATACGCTGGTCCGGGTTGAGGCCGGCAAAATCACCGATTACGCGGTGTAGGTATCGGTGCGCCAAAGTCGGTGGCGCGGCGATGCGCAGGGGTCGGATCGGGTCGGCCTTCCAGGGCTCGTTCTCGAGCCCGGCCAGGGTCTCGAAAATGGGCTCGATACGTTGGTTGAAGACGAGCGCCTCGGCGGTGGGGACCAGGCGTCCGCCGTTGCGGTTGAAAAGGGCACGCCCCAAGCGCGCTTCCAAGTGCCTCAGGGCCCGGCTGACCGCCGGTTGCGAGATCCCCAGGCGTGCCGCCGCCGCCGTTGTCTTCCCGGTCTGCACCACGGCATGCAAGACCTCAAGTTCACGCAAGCTGAGTTTGCTGCGCCCGACAGTCTCGACGCCAGCCGCGGGTTCGCCGTCGCCCTGCGTCGCGGCTTGATTTATCGCCGCGCTCTCGGTCGCCAAGGTGTCGACTCTGTCCGTGGTCGATGGCCTGTTGTTTTGCCCTGGGGGGTGCAATGTTGACTGCGCTCCGCTGTTGGATATTCAAGTATGCAGATTTGGTATATCTAAATAGTAGGAAATAATACAAACACATAATATAATGGGTGGCAACCGCCGACCCAGACCGACAGTGAAAGAAACCGTGTTTGGATTGAATCGGTGAACGCCCTCTGGCTGATCAAGGTTCCCCTGGAACTGGCACGGGGAAGCGTTCTATTACTGGTATGAATCGGCGCCGCGCCCGCCGTGGATGTTCGAGGCGCTAAGAACTAAGTCAAACAAAGAGCAGGGAGAAAGCAGGCATGAAAAAGCTGCAATACTGGATGGCCGCACCCGCTGTGGTGGCTATGTTGGCCGCCGCACCGGCAACGGCCGAGGACCTGACGATCGGACTCGCCTCGGAGCCCAGCGCCATCGATCCGCACTATCACAATTTGGGCCCCAACAATATGGTGGCCTTTCACATGTTCGACCGGCTTATCGGCCAGAACGAATCGCAGCAGTTGGTGCCGGGCCTGGCGATCAGCTGGGTACCGATCAACGAGACCACCTGGGAATTCAAGCTGCGCCAGGGGGTGACCTTCCACGACGGCAATCCCTTCAACGCCGACGACGTGGTCTTCACCTTCCAGCGGGCGCCCGAGGTGCCCAATTCGCCCTCGAGTTTTGGCACCTATACCAAGGGCAAGTCGATCGAAAAGATCGATGACTATACGATCCACATCATCACCGAACAGCCCTCGCCGCTGGTGCCCAACGACGTCTCGACCATTCCGATCGTCTCGGTCGAGGCCGGTACCGATGCTGCCACCGAGGACTACAATTCCGGCAAGGCGGCCGTCGGCTCGGGACCCTTCAAG